>JBCCNG010000022.1:0-16486 GCA_039025955.1 Cyanobacteria bacterium P01_C01_bin.72
GATTGGAAGTAACTCCGATTCATTTGTGATAGATCATCTTTATCTAACTGAGCCATCTTCTAAACATACACCACAAGGGCGCAGTTGACTCATTTTTGACTGGGGGAATGAACGGTTACTTCTAGTTTGCTTATTGTCTCTCGTAAAAACTGAACTGGATTCATCAATATCGGGGAAAAATGCCCCTAAAGTAACTCCTACATAGCCGCCTATATTATTTTTTTGATCTGGCTCAGTTTCTGCTGCATTTTCTGCTTCCTGGGCAGCGTCATGAGCTTCTTTCAGGCGATCGCATTCTGGATTAAGCTCATCGTCTTCTGATTCGGGAATACACTGTTCGAGATAATCTTCTAGAGTTCTAATTTCTTGAGCCACAACAGTATTAGCCCAGATTAAAGAGATAGCACTGACTAAAATAGCAATTAATGATTTTTGTAACTTCATGGTTAAAAATGAGCAATTATAATTATTTTTGAATTTGAATCTTTTTGAACCAAACAAGTAATAATACTTAGCCTACAGTTTAGAACAAATAATATTGTTGTATGGCAATCTCAAATAATTTTCGAGAAAAGGCAATATTACGCCAATCCCCAAGCTGATTAATTGTGAATACTTGTTACTAAATACTGCCTCCCTGTTACTTCTTCTGAGTGATATTAGTTCTGCGACCTAAAATTAAGGCAAATTCTCCTTATTTTCGAGAACAACTATGCCCATTGCGACCCTATCTCAGCAGCTTCCTTCCGTTATCAATGGCTTACCGAATATCTGTGGTTGGGAATCAGAAATTGCGATCGCCACAAACCATGACCAGCCCGTCTTTTTACCCCACAGCAAAGTAGATCTAAATCGGGTCAATGCTGCCTTTGCCTGCGCCCTCCACATGCATCAGCCGACAATCCCTGCGGGGGCAAATGGTGAATTAATTAGCAACCTGCAATACATGTTTGAACATCCCCACGATGGCGATAATCATAATGCAGCCACCTTTGCCTGGTGCTATTCCCGCATGGCAGACTGGATTCCTGAACTGGTAGCCAATGGCTGTAGTCCCCGTATCATGTTGGATTATTCGGGCAATTTACTTTGGGGTTTTGAGCAGATGAACCGTAGCGATATTCTGGATAAGCTGCGAAAAATTACCTGTGATGCTACCTACCAGCCCTATGTAGAGTGGCTAGGGACGATGTGGAGTCACGCTGTAATTCCCTCGACCCCTATTCCCGATCTCAAGCTGCATATTCAGGCGTGGCAACATTATTTTGCGGCACTGTTTGGCTACGATGCTTTAGCCAGAGTTAAGGGCTTTTCGCCACCAGAAATGCATTTACCCAACCATCCTGATACTCTCTACGAATATATTAAAGCTCTCCAAGAATGCGGCTATCGTTGGCTATTAGTGCAGGAACATTCGGTAGAAAGATTAGACGGTTCTGGTTTGCATCATGATGATAAGTATATTCCTAATCGTCTAGTTGCCCGTAATTCTCAGGGTGAAACCATCAGTATGACGGCGCTGATTAAAACTCAGGGTTCAGACACCAAGCTAGTAGCGCAAATGCAGCCCTATCATGAAGCCAAAGGCAAAGGTAAACAGCTTATTGGTAAGGTGTCAGTGCCAAGTTGCGTCAGTCAAATTGCCGATGGTGAAAACGGCGGCGTGATGATGAATGAATATGCCCGCGACTTCCAGCCTGTGTGGTATGAACTCCAAGATCAGCAAAACGTAGTTGGCTTAAACGGGACAGAATATATTGAGCTAATTGAGGCGGCGGGAGTCAATCCCGAAGACTACCCCGTATGTCAGGCGGTAGGACAGCACAAGATTTGGCGAGAGGTAGATCCTGACACCGCAACTACGGCAAAAGTAGAACAGGCGATCGCTCATTTACAGGCAACAGATCATCAGTTTCATATGGATGGGGCATCCTGGACAGATGATCTTAGCTGGGTTAAGGGTTATGAGAATGTGCTTGAACCAATGAATCAGTTAAGCGCCAAGTTTCATCAGCAATACGATGCTCTAGTGGCAGAAAACCCTGAAGTTACCAAAACTAAAGAATATCAGTCGGCGTTACTTTATGTGCTGCTGGTAGAAACAAGCTGCTTTCGCTATTGGGGACAGGGTACGTGGACGGATTACGCTAGAGAATTATTTCGTCGGGGAGAAGAGTTGTTGAAATAGGTTCGACTTTAGGATTGATCAAGGGCTTTGTGGCTTTTTGCTCTTAGCCCAAAATGACAATACCAAATCCTGTTGAGATACATCTTATTGCAATACAAACTTATGTTAGGACTTATTACTTATTACTTATTATTGTATTGAGTTTTATTTTTCAGCTCGATTAGTGGCTAGGGAATTACATTGACGGTATAAGTTAGTTCAAAAGGACTAAAACTCTCGTCTTTGGCTGTACCGCTTATTTCTAGCTCATATGCTCCCGCTTGGGGAAACGTTATTTCAGCACTAGGTATATCTTGGTATTTTTCAACATCGATCGCCATTAATTGTGGCTGCAATACTGGTGGAGCATCCGTCACGCGGGGTACTTTATATACTTTGAGGTTACAGTTACATCCAGCTAGAGGAATCGAACTGCCTCCACGACGAGTTAGGGCAAACCACGCTGTAGATGGCTTATTTGCTTGGGGATTGTGATTGGGTTCGATATGAAACGTAGCTGCCACTTCCCCAGATATTTCGACGTTATGAGCGATCGCAGGTACAGTTAGAGCAGCCGAAAAGAATACTATTGTTGCGGTTTTAAAGCGTTTGATCAAATAATTATGCAAAACTATATTTCTCTAGTTACTGAACCGTAATTGTTATGGGTTGGGAGATTACAGGGTTATCGTGAGGTACGTGAAGATAGTTACCTAAAACTAAACGTAGGCTATGTTCTCCTGGCTCTAAAGTCAGTTCGGTTTCGGTTTGTGCCTTCCCAAAATGGCGAATCTGCTCGGTAGAGGGCAAAGGTGAATTCAATTCTGGTAATTCTGCTACATCAATCAATAGGTGGTGATGTCCCGTATTCGGCTTATCTACCCCAGCAGGAGCAAGGTTCATACCTGATAAACCAAATTCAACTGTAAAAGTTTCTGGTACAGTTGCACCATCATTTGGCTCAACAATATATGCTTCAGCATTGGCGGGAGCATGGGTAACTAGTATATCGGCGATCGCCAAATTATCCGAATTCCCCACCCAGTTGGGAGTCAGTAAAACCAGCAAAGCAAAGGTAAAGCTGGCAAGTAAAGAGAAAAACTTCATTTATTTTTAATAATACTCAGAGTAATGTTAACAATGCTTAATATTTTTGATCATAGCAAAAATAGCGAGGGTTATTGAGTCAGAGCAAAAGAACATCTAACGGCGATAATGCTTTGCTTTATTTTTATGGTGAACTCAAGGAGGGTAAAAAACTAACAATCTGGGGAAAAACAATAATCAAGGTTAGCACCAATAGCTGGAGCAAAATAAAGGGAATTGCGCCGCGATAGATATCTTTTGTTTTTAGTTGCGGTGGGGCAACTCCTCTGAGATAGAACAAAGCAAAACCAAAGGGAGGGGTCAGAAAAGAAGTTTGCAGATTTGCGCCCACAATTACCCCATACCATACTAAATCTAATCCTAACTGTTGGGCGATCGGGGCAAAAATGGGAATGACGATAAAGGCAATCTCAAAGAAGTCGATAAAGAAGCCCAGAATAAATATCACCAGCATGTTAACCAGCAGAAAACCCACTGTTCCCCCAGGGATATTGGATAGGAGGTTTTCCATGAATCTGTCTCCTCCCAAGCCACGAAACACGAGGCTGAAAGCCGTTGAGCCGATCAGAATAAACATCACCATAGTGGTGATTCGCATCGTGGCATCACAAACTTCTCGCAATGCCGCCCAATTTAGTTGACGATTGACCGCTGCCAAAATTATTGTTCCGACTGAACCCAAAGCTCCTGCTTCTGTGGGGGTAGCAATGCCAAAAAAGATACTGCCCAAGATCACCACAATCAATAGTAGGGGCGGCAGCATTACTGTAATTACCCTCACCAAGAGCTTCTTGCCGCCAATTCTGACGCTGGCAGGTAAGGCAGGGGCAACATCTGGCTGGAGCAAAGCCAGTAGCAATACATAGAGAGCAAACGCTCCTGCCATCATCACTCCTGGAATTAATGAACCCAAAAATAAATCGCCGACGGGAATACCTAGCTGATCACCCAAAACTACTAGCACGACACTGGGAGGAATAATTTGTCCTAGAGTACCTGAAGCTACAATTACCCCCGATGCTAATTCTTTGCTGTAGCCATAACGCAGCATAATGGGGAGAGAAATTAAGCCCATCGCTACCACCGTTGCGGCGACAACTCCAGTAGAAGCTGCCAATAATGCGCCAACTACTACCACTGCCAGAGCCAAACCACCCCGCACTCGGCCAAAGAGAATGCCCATAGTTTCTAATAACTTTTCGGCGATGCCTGTTTTTTCCAGCATCGAACCGAGAAAAATAAAGTAGGGAATTGCCAACAGTGTATAGTTGGACATAATGCCAAAAATGCGGCTGGGCATAGCGTTAAAAAAGGCAAAGTTAAACTCGCCTAATGCCGAACCAATTAAGGCAAACAGAATTGCTACCCCACCCAGAGAAAAGGCGACGGGAAAACCTAGAGACAATAAGCATAATGCTCCCGCAAACATAGCTATCCCTAACCAGTCCATTAGCTATCCTCCCGATTAGTATAAATCTGCCAATTTTTGATGGCTTCGGATATTCCCTGCAAAATTAATAAGCTAAAAGAGAGAATAATAGCGAATTTAATCGGATAACGAGGTAAACCACCAGGATCAGGAGACATCTCTCTGATACGCCAAGAATTTACTACTGTTGCCCAAGAATAATAAATGAGCAAGCTGCTAAAGGGAATTAAAAATATTAGATTACCAATAAAATTGGCGATCGCCCGACGACGACGATTCCAGCCTTTGTAAAAGATATCTACCCGCACATGTTCGTTGTATTTTAAGGCGTAGGCTGCACCAAATAAAAATACCAGATCAAAAAGATACCACTGGATTTCGATGAAGGAATTGGAAGTAAGATTGATGCCGATAATCCTGCCTAAATAACGCCCGACAACATTCCACGCTCCTACCGCCACCATTAACAGCACCAGCCAGTAGGTAATTCGACCAATCCATTCGTTTAATAGATCGATCGCCCTAGCTATTTTTGAGAGCTTGCTCAATCTTTTGCCTCACCATGATTTTACTTAGTAGCCTATGCTAAGTCTTTTGGGGTTTGAAGTCTAGCATGGAAGAGGTAAGAGGTAAGAGGTAGTTAGATGATAAATCTTCCAGGATTGAGAATGTTTTGAGGATCGAACTGGTTTTTGAGTGCCGCCATGGTTTTGAGGGCATTGCCTGAATAGCCCCAGATATCAATTTGCTGTTTAACTGCGGGAGGTGCGTCGAGGATGGTAAGGAAACCTTGATGCTGTTGACAATGCGATCGCATTTGCTCTAATGCTTTTGTTAATTCCGCGGGTGTCGCTGTTAACTGCAAGCGTCCGATACCGCTACTGGCATGGATTCGTCCTAAAATAAGCTGTGCTGATTCTTGAGCATATTGTTCGAGAAATGACCCCGCCGCAGCGGGAGCAATGCCAATTTTACAGGTAACTGAGTCGGTTGATTGGGGTAGATTAACAATCTTGCTACAGTCTTGCCAGAGTTTTGCTTCTGACTCGGCTTGAAAGATCTTGCTGTCTAATTCTAGCTGTTTGGCGATCGCTTCTACCTGTTGTCTTTGCTGTTCAATGCTTTCGGGGATTGTTTGCCAACGGAGAATTAAACCCTGAACCCAACCGAAACCTAGCTGCTGGACTAGGGAAGCCGACAGTAAATCCATTGCCGTTGGGGTTAAACCTGAATTACGGATGGTTTGAGTCGCTTGAACAATCTGGGGGGATTTGCCTGTAAGTAGTAATGTCTGGGAAGTCGCTATCAGGGGATAGATACGAAAGGTAAGCTGAGTCATAATGCCTAAAGTGCCATAGGCTCCTGTAAACAGCTTCATGAGATCGTAACCCGCCACGTTTTTGACTACTCTTCCCCCTGCCTTGGCAATCTCGCCATCAGCACGAACAAAAGATAAGCCCAGCAATAAATCTCGCACTCCACCATAACGCTGTCGCCAACTTCCTGCATCTGCCGTCGCCACAATGCCTCCTAGGGTAGCGTCGGGGTAGTTAGTATCAATCGGCAGAAACTGCTGGTGGGATCGCAATTTTGCCTGTAAATCCGCTAGTTTCATCCCCGCTTCTACTGTCACCGTTAAGTCTCCCACAGCATGTTCAATCAGGCGATCGCATTTTTGGGTACTAATTATAAGCTGGATATCTTGGGTGATCTTACCCCAGTCAATTTTAGTGGCGTTGCCACAGATCAGGATGCGCCATTGCTGCTGGGCTGCGGCTTTGACGATCGCTGCTAGGGCTGTAGTAGTTTGGGGAAATATGAGATAAGTTGCTTCTGGCGTTGCCAAAATTCGCTTGATCTTCTGCCAGTAAACATCGGCATTACCCAATTCGACTAGTTCAGTATCGGTAATCGACTGTAGTTGAGCGGCGATCGCAATAGTCATGGTTTAGCTTGGTGTTTACGTCCTCACTGTACCAATTTCCGACTCCCTTATAGCAGCGCCAAGGCTATTTTTCCAGATTAAAACGATGAATCGATGAATATAGTCTCCTGCCTTCTCTCTGCCTACCCTGACGAACAAATTTTGTCTTCACAGAACTATCTAACGCATAATTAGAGCAAAAACTCTATTAAATAATTCTTAAATCTCTTTTCTTGCTTGCATAGATTGCTCTTAACACGATAGATTTGATTTTGTACTAAAAAAATCCCCGCTAAAAAATAATACTTACTGATTACGACTGATATCACAGCAGATGTTATGGGGAAAAAGTTTAGATAGAAAAAAAACAAACCAAATAATTTGCCATGTCTCTTATTACTAGCGAAAAAGCCAAGGTTACATCCTCTTTTCACTTCGATACCACTTCATTTGTAGTTTCTCTGAGCGATGCTGAAGCCCAGGTAATTAGGCACAAGGCAAAAAAAGCCAAGGTTAGCGTGAACGAATATATTCGTAATGCGGCACTGGGTTTTCCAATGTGCTAATTTCGAGTAGTGATAGGTTAGAGTTATAACTAATAGCTAATCTCTTGGGGTTCGATTTCTAGGGGCGCATACAGATCAGTCCCAGCGATAGGATCGTCAAAATGATCAATGGGAATCGAGCCTGATTTTTCTTCGCCATAACTGACAGCAATTTCTCCCAGCTCGCTAGTTTCTTGCAAGCTAACCTCAGCAACATTGTCTAATACCGCAGCAGTATTTTGAGGACGGAAGCGAGGAATATCACCAACCGCTAAAGTATATTCTCCCTGGCTTCCTGCCGCTGCACCGCGACCTGTGATGGGATCATAGTCTCTGGCATCAGCACTAAAACCATTAACCCCAATAAAGTACTCTCGTCCAGCTTCTACCTCGATTTCGACGAAGCTGCCTTTGGTTAAAGAGTCTTCATCATTGTTGGCAGCAATCTCGACTCCTCTCGAATTGAAGACGCGCAAAAAGGTGTCGGCGTTAAATTCCTGAGTTGCATCAACACGAATTGCCAGAGTCTGATCTTCAGTGGCAATATAGCTATAGATGTCAATATCTGTTGCCCCAGCGATAAAACCATTGTCTTCGCCAATTCTGCCAGTGATGATTTCACCATTTATTATCTGGCGTACGCGATCGCTATTAATTGTATTGTTACTAAAACGACTAACGGCGCTGGATGATAGTAAACGACTATTAATAATGTAGTCTCCCGTGCTGCCTCCTAAGCCGCTACCAGTGGTAAAAGGATCGAAGTTCTGGTTGCCAAATCCCGTCACCGCCGCATAGTAATTACGATTAGGGTCAATTGAAAACTGCAAGCGAGGGTCGAGGCTATCGGTATCATCATTAGAACCTAATCGGTTGCCATTTTCATCAAATAGGATAATGACTCCATCGACAGGATCGAGGATCGAGTTTTCAGTAAAAGAATCGAGATCAATTTCCAAAATACCTGCCCGAGAGGAATTAAGACGATAAAAATCTACGTCTTTATCGCCAATTTCTGTATTTCCATCACTACCAATTGAGCCAGAGAAAGAATCCGCCGGTAGAGCATTGTTCTCCGTCACCTGGGTAATAGTGCCATCAATATCGCTATTAAAGAAAGTGGCAATTAGTTCGTATGAGCCGCCTGAGCGAGCTGTGGCAGTAGCGCGGTTGCTTAAGCTGGTGGGGTCGTAAGTTTGATTCCCAAAGTCTGATACGCCAATATAGTAAGTCTCCCCCCGTTCAACACCAAAACTTAGATAGCTGTCGGTTTCGTGTCCGTAATTCCCTGCCTGATAGCCATCGCTAGTTCTTCTACCATCAACGATGCGAGTTGTATCTGGATCATTAACCACAACTCTTTGCCGATCAGAACCGACCGTAACTACGGTTTCTTCTGGTGCGAAGTCGTCATCGCTGGCGACAAGCTGCTGATTGTTGGTAAATACTAGCTCTATTCCTTGTTCGTTAAACAACCTGAGATATGAATCAGGAAAATCAGCATAGGGAGTGTCAATATCAATATTTAAAATCCCGTTATCGGGAACAGTAATCCGAAATAGATCGACATCCGCTGTTGTCTCTGGTTTACCTGCTTCGGGTGCTAAACTGCCAGGAAACAATAATGGTCGCTGATCGCTACCTAAAGTCACATCAACTGCCCCGTCGATTATATCGTTTGGCACAATATCTCTGGCATCTGCATCAGGGGGAATAGGCAAATCGGCATTTTCCAGATCTGCTCGGAGGGCGATCGCCGATTGATAAATATCGATTCGCGGATACTCTACATTACTATTGGCAACGCGATCTGTTTCATCGTCACCATCCTCAATAATCACGGCATTGTTAATTAAATAGTCGCGAACTTGAATGGGAGTCAGCCTAACGTCATATCCAGCCGCAATTTCCTGTAACAGAGCCACTGCCCCCGCTACATGGGGTGATGCTTGGCTTGTTCCTAGCTGCTGTTCTAGAGCCAATAGATTGCTGCTGCTGTCTACGGGGACGGTGCTGGTGATTAAAGCACCAGGAGCAAATAAAAAGTTGTCCGCTTCTAAACGCTGACTAAAATAGGTAATGCGATCGCGCCCGGGAATTTGTCTTTCACGAATAAAATCTGAGGCTACATTATCTTGCCATACTGCACCTACGGCGATCGTGCTATAAATTGCAGGAGCAGACAGGTTTTGTTCCTGATTGGGTCGGATTATGTCCCCAAAGGCATCAAAGACATTGCCATTGCTATCGGGTCTGCCTTCGTAACTGTTGCCAGCAGCGGCAACCACTACAACTCCTTCGTTTTCTAACTCTCTGATTAAGCGCCGACGTTGATCTTCGATTAGAGAACTTGATTCTCTGGGATTAGTAAAAAAGCCGCCTCCCAAAGATAAATTGACGGCAACAATATTAGTTTCGGTATTGGGGTCAGTTACTTCATCCAGCACTGCCTGAAGAGCATCATTGATGGCAAAAGAATTGAGTGTTCTTTGTTCTCCTACCTTAAAACCAATCAGACCAACATCAGGCGCAACGCCAATATTTTCGTCTTCCGCCCCAATTGTGCCAGAAACATGAGTTCCATGATCTACTAGGTCATCAGGATTAGTATCGCCGTTAACAAAGTCAAATCCAAATTGATAATTGTCGTCTAGTAAAGGATGGGTGGCATCCAAACCTGTATCGATTACCACCACATCAAAACCCGTACCGTCGATGTCTTCAAAGTCGGGGTCGTTACGCAAATCCGTCAGTCCAATCAGGTCAAAAGCGGGATTTTCCCCTTCTCGTGCCTGCTCAACTTGGATCTCTTCCCCATCGAGCGTAATCGTCGCTGTATCGTCTTCTAAACGAAGTTGTTCTAGTCTCTCTGGAGAGATTTCTTCTCCTTGAACTAGCTGCCTAAAAATTGCCCCCTCGTCTCCTGGGGCATCCTGAGCATTAATTGACTGAGAAAAGGCGTGTCCTAGTTCTTCGAGGAGGACGCTTTCTATTGCTTCTGGTCGATCTTGATTCTCGATTAAAAATTCTGCTGCGAGGTAGATTGTATTGTTGGCAGCGGCATATGCTCCCTGTGCGCCACCCAGAACATCACCATCAATTATTTCTATTGTGGCTAGAGGATCTTGTCTCAACCACTGATTAATAATCTCTCTGACATCTTTTCCTGAAGACGAGCCTGAGCCGAAGGCAAGATCGATCTGATTCTCAAAGTTAAAGCCAGCAATAAAGTTCTCTAATTTACCTCTTACTTTGGGAATAATAGTTTCTGATAGGACTTTTTGCGCCGTCGCGAATTCGTGAGACATGTTGCGAGATATTCCCTGTATTTAATTGCCAGATATATATTCTGTAGTTTTTAAAGTTGCATTAATGCTTTGTTTATCAGAATAATATCAGCTTATACGTCGAGAATATGTAGTTAATGCAATTAATTTGAGATTAGGTACTTAAAAAATAAGTTAACTCCAGCTATCGAAAAAAGAGCCTTGACTAATGCCAATTAACCGTCGATATTGAATTACAGCTTCTGCTTCACTCAATCCCGCGACAATATCTACTGCCATGCGAGTTTGTTCCTGACTTAGTTCAGCAGGATTTCCTAAGTTTGCCTCAATTTCTAAAAACTCCCGTACAAATCGGGCAGGAATAAAGCTAAGGTCGCGATCGCGGATTGCCTGAAGATAGATTTCAAACAGGGTCTTGATAATCCGCTTTTGTCCATATCTTTGGGTAGCTAAACGGGGATTGGAGATTACGTAAGACCAAACAATCCGTTGGAGAAACTTAAGCTCTTCTTCGCGATTGCGATTGTATTTAAGATAGCCCCGTGCCCCATATTCTGTAGTTAACTGCACTGACTGGACATAGTTCTGAATTAGCTGGGAACTAATACGTTTGATCTGTGCCTTTTGTTCAAAAGAGCCAGGGGGATATTGTCCCTTAAGGTTATAGGTAGCGTTAAGAAAATTCTGGAAGCGATGGGGATTGGACTGCACCACCTTTGCCACGGAATTATGGGGCGCAACTCGCAGCCACTCACTAGTAAAGCGTTCCAGTTCATCCCAGTCTGTTGCTAATAGTTCTAAAGGGATCAAGCCCGCTAAATAAAAATCCTCTAGATCGTGAACGCTGTAGGTAATATCGTCAGCAAAGTCCATAATGCTGGCTTCAATTGACTGGCGGTCGTTGGCGGTTGAGCGGGCAAAGCTAAATGCTTCTTGATCTAGATCGTAGACACCATATTTACGGTGGCGTTTAGAAGTGGTATCGGGAGATCGCAACCAGGGATATTTGAGAACTGCATTTAGGGTAGCTCTAGTGAGATTCAAGCCATAGTAGTCAAGACGATGAATTGCTAATCTGGTTAGAATCCGAAAAGACTGGGCATTGCCTTCAAAACCATCAGATAAACCTGCTTTCCTGGCACAGGTATCTAGCTCTTCTTCCGCAGTATGACCAAAGGGAGGATGACCCAAATCGTGAGCTAAAGCAGCAGACTCCACCACATCAGGATCTACTCCGCCCACTGCTGCTGCTATTTCAGGCTGTTCTGCCACTAGCCTTTCCGCTAGGCGACGGGCAACTTGAGCCACCTTTAAAGAATGGGTGAGGCGGTTGTGAAATACATGACCCTCCTGGGCTGTCAGCACTTGAGTTATCTGTGCCAAACGACGAAAAGCCGAAGAATAGAGAATGCGATCGCGATCTACCTGAAAAGAGTGGCGATTGTCTCCTGGTTTATCTCCCTTAGTGCCAAAGGGGTTGTGCTGTCTTTGCTGTCTTGCCGACATAATATCGCAGTACGTGAATTGGTTAGAAAAAGCTAAATTACTAGTTCGTAAGTAATAAGTAACGAGTAATGAGTGTCCTAACATTGAGTTTGTATTGCCATAATATGCGATCGTCTAAAATAAGCAACAATCTTAATTTGACATCAAAAAAGACATACTCTCACCTAAGATCGTATGTCTTCAATTATTATTTACGCCGTGTGCAACTTTCTATAGGAGAATAATGCTTTCAAAGAATTTTAGATAAATCTACACTCTTGAAGTCAAATCAAGGCTAAAAGCGCAGCGCATACGCGCACAAAGGCGCTTAGTCCACAGTCCTTCGGACAAGCGCGCAATGCGCTTGAGGGCAATAGCCCTCGTGGATACCGCTTCGCATATTCGCCGCATGTTCGTCGTCAAGACGATATCCGAAGGTGTATCCTTTAGGACTGGCGATGCTACTGCATCGCGCAGCTAAAAGCCAAAAGCCATTGGTGACAAGTTAAGCTTGAAAGCTAGTTTTCAAGCAGGACTCGGAGACAAGTCGAGGGGCGGTTTAGCTCTTTTGGGGCGAGGGGATTTAATTATCCCCAAGTCTCGATTTTCAGGTGCAGTTAGATCAGCAATCATGTCAGTGGCACTGCCTTGATTGAGTGCTTGAGTAAAGTGATAAATTCCCCGAAAAACCATTTCTACTGAAATAGAATTAGTCGGTAAAGTTAACTCGTCGGCAATCTCATCACAGAGATCGAGAAGAACAGCATTGAACAGCCATGTAGCCCATAATGCGGCGCGTCTGCGCCAGTGTCTTGCTTTGCAAGACCAGAAGCAGAAGCCTTCGGCTTCGCGTTTGATTCCGTTAATCGAACCAGTCCACAAATAACTTAAACCAAGCAACCGTTTGAGCAAAAGAAAACTTTCTTCAATTCGCCAGCGACGGGAATAAAGATCTCCAACGACAAAAGGAGGTAAAATATCGGGCTCAAGCACAGAGGTAAGATATCGATACCAATTATTACCATGACGAATCTCAATCAGGCGCAAATCGAGAATCGGATTACCTTGATAACCACTACCCAGACGGACTAAAGTGTCTTGATGAGTTGAAGACTGACTAAGGATTGAGATCGATTAATATTTAGCTTTGGATTTAAGCCGAGTAATAAAACCCTAACCAGCTAAAATCAATTGCTCAAACAAGCGATAATTCCAAAATCCTCGATTTAGCAACAGTAATGTTTTAGGAGTAACTAATTCCAGCAAATTCGGCACAAAATTACTCTCGTGACCACAGGGTTGCTCATTAAACCAAGTTGGAACTGGATAACGAGTTTTGATGCGATTACCCTGGCACAAATGCGACCTCCTAATTTTCCTAAAGTGGAAGATTCTAAACTTTTGAGCTTACGAAATAACGCCTCAGTAAGCTAGCTGGTTATAAACACAGGGTTTGACTAAATCCTCTAGTTGTTGAGAAATCGCTCCATTATCTACGTTTGGATGAGTTCTTTTTCTGGCGTGGTCTCTAATACTTTTTTGTGAGTGTGCCATTAGCTATTAGCTTTTTTTGAGTCTACTCATTTGAAAAGCGCAGTGAAAGTTTGTTTTTAGAATCGAATTTAGTATGAGGTGCAAATTATTTTAGCTGTAGTGTAAAGAATTTTATCTTAATACACAAACTGGCAAAAAACGACGTAAGTAACTATTAACAGCAACTAATTTAGATAATCAATTTCGTTGATGGAAAATTTAGACGTAGATTCAGGATAATTACTATGAATTTAATCGATAAGTTGAGACAATTTTCTCCCATCATAGCGATCGCTTTAGTAGAAATGCTCAGTGTAGACAGTGTTTGATAATTGTAAATAGTTTTAATTCTAAATTTTAATATAGGTAAAAATAATGGCGTTTTCATCCGCATCCAACCCACAAATGAGACTCGAACTCAAATTTAAATTTATGCCTCTTTCTTTTAGCTGGGTTGCTATACATCCTCAACCAAAAGGTGTGATCCAATTTATTGGTGGTGCTTTTTTTGGCTCTTTTCCGACCGTTTTTTATCATTATTTTTTAAAGAAACTCTACGAGGCAGGATATACAATCATCGTTCTGCCATTCCGCTTTACCTTCGATCATTGGTCAGTTGCTCTACAACTGTTGCGAGAACACTATGATTTGCGCCTAAAATTAATTGAGCAGGTAATAGATTTAGGATATAACCCAGAAATTTATCTCCAGGATGCTAACTATCGCTGGGTAGGTCATAGCTTGGGATGCAAATATATTATGCTGCTAGAACTATTATCTGCATTTGAATTAACTGATTCTGCAACATCAATTCAGTTTAGTTCTCTGTGGACAGCGATTAAACCCAATCTTCCCCAATCAAATGAAGCAGAAATTGCTAAGGTAGAACGCCAAATAGAAAAATTCAAAGGCAAAGTAGAGAATATTTACAGTGATTGGCTGATAATTAAGCAAAAAATAGCAAAATTAGTTGGACACGATGTTAATTTAACAGGATTATTTCTGAGAAATGAAGCCTCTCTATTGATTGCACCAGACATTAGCGATACCGATAGTGCTATTCCTCTTAGAGCAGTTGCTAAAATTATAGATCGCTGGGGATTTGGGGTTAAACCAAACAGACACCAAACCCAAATACTAATCCAAAACAGCAGCTTATTTTCCCTCACCTCAATTATCGCTTTCGGCAAAGATCTGATTGCGGGTAATTTACAGAATTCAACTGGGGATAGTGATGTTGCCTGGTTAGCGGCAAATCTCAGACCTCGTTTACAAGATAAGCAGTTACAAGAATTACCCCATGCCTATCATTTAGAACCTCATGGACAGCAAGAAGATCGATATGTAGTTGATTTTCCAGGAGCAATAGTGGTGTGGATCACAGGATTGTCATTTGCCCCATTAACTCCCTTTTCTAAAGCAGCCAGAGCATTTTTTAATGAGCTTAAGAAACCAATTATTAAAACTTTAGAAGAGCGCAAACCGCTTCATGATACAGCGATCAATTTATTGACTGACGTTATGCAATTCAAACCATGAGACTTTGAATCTGAGTCTGGTGTAAAAGCAACTTCACACTTATTAGGTTTACTATAAGCACTCGTTTTAACAAACTAGAAATAGTTTAGTAACTGAAGTTACGCAAAAGCTATCATAAGAGAATGAACAAAAAGCTTTTAGAACTGTATAGCGACTACATTATCAGTTCATTCGGTCAAATAACAGCAACAGGATTATCGAAAGCGTTATCAGGAGAAATAACTCACGACAAAGTAACACGTTTTCTCTCAAGAGAAGAATTTGACTCAAAAAAACTCTGGAAGCTAGTCAAACCAGTCCTAAAGGATACCGCTTCGCATATAGTAAGAGAGCAAGAAAAAGAGGGGGGTGTAATCATTGTAGATGACACAATTGAGCCAAAACCCTACACCAAAGAAAGCGAATTAGTGTGCTGGCATCACGACCACAAATCAAATCGTGCAGTCAAAGGAATCAACCTAGTCAACTACATCTACAGTACAGGAAAAGTCAATATTCCAATCGGGTTTGATGTGGTCAGAAAACCAATCGAGTTTTGTAGCTTAAAAACACAAAAACGGAAGCGCAAAGCCACGATAACCAAGAATGAGTTGACCAGAAACCTTCACACCACCCGATCTTAATAGTTGCTTGGTAAATGATCGCATTATTGATTTGCTGATTTGTGTTTGTTTCTCGCAAAGGCGCTAATACGCAGAGGTGCAAAGATGGGATAATTCTTGAGCTTTCTGAGAATAGCGATCGCACTATTGATTTTATGGCTGTTATGTGAGCAGTCTGGTTTTTGTTTGTCTCTCGCAAAGGCGCTAATACGCAGAGGTACAAAGATGGGATAATTCTTGAGCTTTCTGAGAATAGCGATCGCACTATCAAAATGTAGCAATAGCAATACATACCTATCTCATGTCACTTGTAATCCACCAAACTTACTAACTGATAAAGCTAAAGAAAAACTAATCAAAACAATCTGAATTTATATATTTGTAGTAATCTTGACTTGTTTTGGGGATTTGAAAACGCGGTGCTTTTTTCTTTTATCTAAAGGCGATCGAGATATACATCAATAAGCGAGAGAAACCTCTTAATATGTCAGAAGATAAGCGTTGCTGGATCGAGGTATGATTTCATAAATTTCAGAGTTTAGCAGATAACCTAAAAAGCTAAAAGCTAAGAGCTAAAAGCTAAGAGCTACGAATAGACTACCTATCGGTTTCTTACTTTAAATCAGCAACACCTATGTCAGAAGATAATATCCCAGAACGCTTTCTCAAGAAGATACAGCAAGCCAAAGAACAACAGCTTGATGAGCTAGATTTAGGTAATTATCACGGTGTTGACGATAGCGAAAAACTAACTAAGATACCAGATTAGGTGTTTAAATTAAAGCATTTAAAAGCTTTAAATCTAAATCATAATCTAATATCTAGATTACCAAAATCCATAGGCAATCTGACTAATTTAACTGGGCTA
>JBCCNG010000023.1:0-16486 GCA_039025955.1 Cyanobacteria bacterium P01_C01_bin.72
ATAATTCAAATTAATTATAAATATCGAGGAGATCTTGAATCTGTATCTAACAAACAGTCATTTTCTCTTGTCTTTATTAAGATTAGCACGGGCATTGCGCTGCCACATATCGGGCTTAATTCTACGTAAAGCAGAAGCTCTAAAGCGCCGATCCCATTCTACTTGATTGAGATGGGCTAACTCGCTTAATTTGGGTTCAACATTGTCAGGATAGGGCTGAAAATCATCAACATTGGTTTCCTGAGCAAAACGCTGATTCCAAGGACAAACATCTTGACAAATATCGCATCCTGCTACCCAGCCAGACAAATTATCCGCAATATTGGCTGGTAATTCTGCTGCCCGATTTTCAATCGTATGATAGGCAATACAGCGATTTGCATCAACAACATAAGGCTCGGTAATTGCGTCTGTCGGACATGCTTCGAGACAGCGAGTACAGGTGCCACAGTGACTAGTATGAGCTGTATCAGCAGTTAAAGATAGGTTGGTCAAAACCTCTCCTAAAAAGACCCAACTGCCATATTTAGTGGTGATCAGATTGCTGTTTTTCGCAATCCAGCCTAGTCCAGCTTTTTGCGCCCACACCTTATCTTGAATTGGGGCAGTATCTACCCCATAGCGAGCCACAATCGACTCATCTTGCGATCGCAACCAGCTACTCAAAGCCTTGAGCTTTTTGCCCATAACTTTATGATAGTCTCTGCCCCAACCATAACGAGATATCTTTCCCACCTGCGGATTTTCCGAGTGTTGATGGGGAGTATAGTAATTGAGCGCCACAGAGATTACCGACTGAATTTCAGGCATGTAGGTACGAATATCACGGCGCTGGGGACTAGCCATCCAGGTCATATCTGCCTGATATCCTCGCTTAAGCCAGGCTTGTAAATGCCTGCTCGTTTCCTCCTGGTGCTTTTCTACAGCGGCGATTCCCACTAGGTGAAATCCCAAATCTAGAGCTTTTTGTTTAACCTGAAGACTATTGATCATTCAAACTAGACACGGTTTTGAGGAACATTAAGGCGGCAATAATTATCTAAAAAACATACAATTGGCTACTAGATTTAATTTAGTTTCACTTCTTAGTCTTACTTCATTTAACTTTATCGCGATCGCCATGCAATATTTTTTTTATTTTGTCTTCAGCATAATTTTCTTTGCTCCCAGCACTGAGGCAGTAGCAGCAGAGGAAACCGCCAAAAATACGACTCAATACCCCGCTGAGTTTGTTCAAGAATATCAGCAAGAATGCGTCCAAACTTCAATTGCCGAAGGTCTAGAAGAAACTGAAGCTCAAAGACTCTGTAACTGCACGATCAAAGAGTTTCAACAGCAATACGCTTTAGAAGAGTTTCAACAGCTTACAGTGGCTTCTGCTACCGATAAGGAATCCGAAACAGCTTTAGTGGAGGTAGGACAATTTTGTTTTGAACAATTACTGTACGAAGAGTGACTATTTCTAGTTTTCAGTAGGATGACTACATATAGCCTCAAGCAATCTTACTGATTACCTGCTCAAGAATAAACCGTTTAAAAAAGGCGATCGCTTCGTCTTTTATTTCGTGAGCCATGTCAAACTCTTGATATTCTAACGACACCCCAATTTTGGTCAGTTCTTTCTGTGCTTGTATGGCGGCGGCTAGAGGTACAACCGAGTCTTGTCTACCATGAACAATCATCGTCCGGGGATAGGTCGCATTTTCTTGCATTTGGGGTTCATAGTGCAGATAGCCACTAAAGCTACATATGGCAGCTAAAGGTAAAGTTAAGCCGACATCTAAGGTCATGGCTCCGCCTTGAGAGAATCCCGCCAGAATAGTTCGAGACAAAGGTACGCCAGTGTTAGCTTCTAAAGAGTTTAGCCAGTCTAATAATAGCTTGCGACTTGACTCTAAGCCCGTAAAACTTTTATCTTCCAAGGCATACCATGCCTTCCCTCCTGGTACTTGAAAATGATCGAAGGGAGCGTTGGGAAACATATAGCCAAAATCAGGCAGGTTAAGCTCCTTGGCAAAGGGAACAAAATCTTGATAGTTTGCACCCCAACCATGGAGTACAACCAGGAGGTAAGTCGGCTTAGTCTGGTTGGGTAGGGCGGAAATGACTTCAATAGTTGGCTTCATCGATTCTGCTAAGTCCCCTAATTATTGTTTCAGCTTCCAGCATATAACTTTGGCATCATCAATGCTGCAATTTTTGGCTTCTGGGGACGTCAAAGGCAACTAAAATGGTTTGCCGCCGTTGACGCATTCAGCAACGCCACGCTTTTGAACTCCAGTTTGGCAAACAGGCTGGTTTTTAGATGACCTTATTTGAACTATCTTTACTAACATGTACAAACTGAAAAAACACTTTCTGAAAATGTTTGCACCCTCTAACTAAGCAAAATACTAGTACAGTCAATACATGATAGTTAAACATTAAAGACAGATTTCTTTCGTTCGCTGCGATCGCCCCGAGGATCAGCAGATAAATTAGCACATAAAAGAAATAACGAGGGAAATACATCGGCCAGTCACTATTTTTACCTCCCATATAACGATAAAGAACATACTGAATCGAACGAGTTAAGATTTTACTCACAAGTAAAACTAATCCTACTGTATTGGTAGTCAGTAAAACCAAATATCCACAGTAGCGACATGCTTGTAAGAGAAGATAAAACCAAACTCGACTCTGTTTATTTATATGATTATAAATATGAAAAAGAAATCTTAAAATTAGCAGAAAACCTATCCAGTAGATGAGGCTTCTGGATGTTTGGAACAGTTCTTGATTTTGACTTCCAATTACTTCCTTAATGTAGGTAAAACCTTCAATTGCTATGTCCTGTTGCAGAACTAAAATACCCGACAGAGACAGTAGAAAAGCCCAAACCCAAGGCTGCCAAAGTTGAAATGAATATTCATAGGAATTGTAATTGTAGGATAGTACTGCCTTATCCTCAAACTTTTCGCCGATAATATCATTCTCTATATAACCAATCTCATAAACACACCAGAAAGAAATCTGGAGCAGAAATAACCCTAGAGCGTTAGACCAAGGATGAGCACTGACGAAGGTAAAAGATAAGAGCAAGATAATGAAATCTTCGCCCAAGATGCTAAAAAGGAAATATTTTTTATCTGGTCTTTTTACTTTTTCTGAGTAAAGCAGCGGTATGTAAATTTTCACTTTTAAATATTATATTAAGGCTTATCTTAAGCGAATATTGTTTGTCATACTTTAATCTCCACGTTCTCTAATTTTGGATTAACTGCCGACCTTAGTAGTCGAATTTACGTAAAATTACTCACAGACTCAAAACTTCAGCTCGCTCATTTACATTCATTAAAACACTTATCCAAATAGCTAACATTCAATCAGATCAACAAGCACAGTGATAGCACAATAATATGCATCTGCCTAATCTTACTTGCACTTAGATTGAGATTATGCTGCGGATTGCTTAGAATATCCTTCTCCCTGCCTTTGGCTTGGAGGTAACTAGCAAATTATTAGCAAAATTGACCTATCGCTTAGTCAAGGTTGCACCAGTCAAGTGAAAATATCGGTAAAATATGACTTATACAATTTTATAGAGACTTTAAAGAAACTATAGGTAATAGTATAAGTCGAAGTCGTTGTTGCACAACATGGATTAAAATGAGTGATGCCTACTCTATTAGTTTTATATTGGTTTACTCAGCATGACAAACCAGCAACGCCTCTAGCTTAATTAGTTCGTAGCTGTGCATGAGCGCTGCGCTTTTATAGCAATTATCATAATGGTAATGATAATGTTACCGACGCTCACAAAAGTCATCATTTCCTTGATAAGTTTCTGTAGAGAGGGAAGGAGATGATATTTCTAAGTCTTGCCAGGAAGTGTCCCCCGACGTAAAATCTTGCTCTGAACCTTCGTACTGCCAATTGGAAAAATAGGTTCTTGACTGAGATTCGTAAAGAGATATTTCTTCTGTTAGCTGTTGTTCCAGGCAAATATTATATTTTTCTAACCAAACCTCTCTGGCTTTCTCCGTAGATATATCGGTGCAGCCAGCAATCTCCCCCGTGACTCGATAGTAAGTATCGCAACCAATAGCTGAGACTTGAGGGATATCGGCTAAAGTGAAAACCGCTGTGTTGATGGCAACTAAAGTGGGACTAAATAAACTAAAGTAGTTTTTCATTCTAAGTCAAGCCTGGTTAAAGTTTTTAACAATAAGGCATTGAAGCTATATTAAACTGAATAAAAAAAAGAGATGCTATGGTTAAACATCTCTCAAGATAAAAATACACAGGTCAGAGTTAATTATTATTTAGATATACCAAAACTAATCACACACGCCCACTTGCGTCTACAAAGTGCCAGTAAATCTCTGCTGCTTCAACTCCAAAGTGGCTACTGCTAGAGTAATGTCCCTCTTGGCGCGATCGCCATAATACACAAAGAATCAATAATACCCCTGTTAAAACGTGTAAACCATGAAATCCAGTCAGAACATAAAAGCAGCTTGCTAAGAGATTGCTAGTCAAACCGAACTCTGCATGAGAATACTCATAAACTTGTCCTAGCAGAAAGACTGCGCCCATCGCGGCGGTAATGCCAAACCACTTTTGCAACCCTTTTACGTCGTTATTTTCTTTCAGAGCTTTTTGTCCTTCGTGCATTACAAAGCTACTTGCTACGAGAATTGCCGTGTTGATAATGGGGATGAGCAATTCAAATTCAGGCATCCCCTCTGGAGGCCAGACGGGCATAATGGCGCGATAGATCAGCAATGCGGCAAAAAAGCCGAGAAAGGTCATGCTATCGGAAACCAGAAAGATATATAGACCAATCATCCTAAAGTCAGGATGTTCATGATGTTCCCCATGTTCTGCTGCTTGTTCAGCAGCAATTGTTATTTGAGATTTGTTATCTACGGTTGAACCTTGCATATATTGATTTGTTGGTAGTTGAATATAAATTATTTCTCGGTAAATTGCTCGACAATGGAGATCGTATTTTCTAAGTCGGAACAAAGGAAATTGGATTAGAGACTTGGATTAAAGACAAAGCAAATCAAATTTATTTCTCGTTTCTCCTCATCCCTCATCCTTTAGAGCTAATTCTTGACCCTTCTCTAACTTCCTTCGGTGCTGACTGCGGCTAGCATATCTTCCACATCTTCGTTACCATCGACGGTTTCTGTATCAATACCGTAATCATAAGGTCCAGCCCAGAGAACAGGTTCTTCCTCAAAGTTTTCGATGATTGGTGGAGATGCTGTCTGCCATTCTAAAGTCAATGCCAGCCATGGGTTGCGAGAGGCTTTTTTCCCTTTATACCAACTCCAGATGATGTTGATTAAAAAAGGAATAGAAGAAAGCGCCAAGATATAAGACCCTATGGTACAGACTAGATTAAGAGTTTGAAATTGGGGGTCATAAAGAGCAATACGGCGATTCATTCCCTGCAAACCTAGCTGGTGCATTGGCAGGAAGGTAATGTTAAAACCAACAAAGGTCATCACAAAGTGAATCTGCCCCAGAGTCTCATTTACCATTTTGCCTGTCATCTTGGGAAACCAGTGGTAGACAGAGGCAAACAAACCAAATACTGAACCACCAAAAAGGACATAGTGAAAGTGAGCCACAATAAAATAAGTATCGTGGACATGAATGTCAAAAGGCACTGATGCGAGCATTACCCCACTCAAACCACCAATCAAAAAGGAGGAAAGGAAGCCCACCGCGAAGATAAAGGCACTGTTGAGACTGAGTTTCCCTCCCCAAATAGTGGCACACCAGCTAAATACTTTAATTCCCGTAGGTACAGCAATGATCATCGTGGTTGCCATGAAAAACATCCGCAACCAGCCAGGAGTACCGCTAGAGAACATGTGATGCGCCCAAACGATTAAGCCCAAAAAACTGATTGCCAGACTAGAATAGGCGATCGCCCTATAGCCAAAGATTGGTTTACGAGCATGAACGGGTAAAATCTCGGAAATTGCGCCAAAAAAGGGCAAAATCATAATGTATACCGCAGGATGAGAGTAAAACCAAAACATGTGTTGGTAAACAATCGGATCTCCACCCCCCGCAGGGTTGAAAAATGCCGTTCCCGCCAGCAGATCAAAGGAAAGCAGAATTAATGCCGCCCCCAAAACAGGAGTCCCAATAATGATCAGACCCGAAGTTGCTAGCATCGACCAGCAAAACAGGGGCATACTGTGAATGTCCATATCGGGCATCCGCATCAGCAGGATCGTCGTAATAAAGTTAAATGCCCCCAGCATTGACGACGTACCCAAAATTAAAATACTGAGAATCCAAATTTCTTCTCCCGATTTGCCAGTAACCAAGCTGAGAGGGGGATAGGAAGTCCAGCCTGCTTGAGGTGCGCCGTTAAAGAAGCTGCTCATGAGCAATATCCCACCAGGGGGAATCATCCAAAAAGCTACGCCATTAAGCCGAGGAAACGCCATATCTTCCGCCCCAATCATCAGCGGAATTAAGTAGTTGGCAAAGGCTGCACCAGCAGGAATGATCCACAGAAACAACATAATTGTTCCGTGCATGGTTAGAAGCTGGTTATAAAATTCTGGCTGAACAAAATCAGGGTCGGGGGTTGCCAATTCGGTACGCATTGCCTCAGCCAATGCGCCGCCAATAAAATAGAAAATGAAGGCTGTAACGAGATATTGAATCCCAATTACTTTGTGGTCGGTACTAAAACCAAAGTATTCGTACCATTTTCGTTGAGGATGCTCATTTTGCTCTGGTGGCAAGATGGGAGCTTTTCTTTCTAAAGTTGTACTCATTGATTACGGTTGGAAATCTAATTTGATCTGTTGGAGTAGCTGTCCGCAATTTGCCGTGACCCATCACTGTGGTAAATCACGATGGTAAATTTACGGTTTTAACTGAGCCAAAATATCCTCATCTACTCCCATTTCTTGAGCGTAAGGAGCAAGAAATTCAGCGTCGGAGTTAGGGGCAGAATTCATCGCCACAGAATGATTGTCTTCTGTCATCGCAAAAGTGTTTTCCTGAATCCACTTTTGATAGTCTTCTTCACTTTGAACATAAAGTTGAGTTTTCATCCCGCCATGATATGCACCACACAATTCAGCACACACCACAGGATATTGACCAATTTTATTGGCAGTAAATACCAGTTTAGTTTCTCGACCAGGAATAACATCCTGCTTAATCCGAAACTCAGGTAGCCAGAAAGCATGAATCACATCGCCGCCAGTCATGTTGAGAGCTACAGGACGATTAACAGGGACGTGCATCTCTCCCGAGACGATACCGCTTTCAGGATAGGTGAAGATCCAGGCATATTGAATTCCGTTGACCTTAATTTCCAGGGTATTTGTTGCTGGCTGAGAATCAGGAGAGACTCCCAAACCCAAAGCAAGATTCTGCTGCTCGGGATCTAGAGCCACCAGTTGAGAATGATGCTGAACATGAGCCATTTGTGGCCCTGGATCGCCTGCTGCCATGGGATCAAGTCCACCCATGCGATTATAAATCTCAAAACTGTAAATCGAGAGAATGAAGACAATAACGGTGGGGATGGCAGTCCAGACAATCTCTAACGGTACGTTGCCTTCAATGGGTGGTCCATCGGTAGTGTCGCCTTTCTGACGACGGAACTTGATTACAGAGTAGACCAACACTCCTTCAACTAAAAGAAATAGACCTGTAGCAATAGTCATCATAAAGTTGAAAAGCTGATCCACATCTCCTGCATCGCTAGAGGCTGCTGTAGGAAGAAGTCCGTGGTTTTGACCGTACCAAAGACTGATCAGGGTCATTGCTACCCCTGCAATCAGAGTGATGATGCTGCTGGGAATGTTCACGGTAATAGTTAGAGCTAATGTTTTTTGGAGTTTCTACTACTAGTATATTTGCCTGTTTCAGGCAGGCGATTTTTACAATTCTTTACCAGGCTAACATAACTAGTTCAGATGAGAATTGACGCTTAAAATTTAAGTTACAAAATTAATTTTCTCTCTCTATATAGATTAGATCAAATTACTAAGAAACAGATGAAAATTAAAGTTAAGACCAAGAAAATCCACTGGTTTCTTTAGATTTTATTTGGGATCTTGTAAGCCCTGCATAACATTGGGTTATCCCACTAAAACTGATTATTGGCTTAAACTTAACTTTTTCTTTATGAATTGGCAATTAAGTACCTAATTTAGCCAGGTAATCTGAAGAATATCTAACAAAGATAAGAGTGGCAATAAAAGCTAGCTATTCTGTAAATAGTAAAAAGAAAAGTCGGGTGAGAAAAACATAGTTTACTATTAATGCGATCGCGAAATTAGCCTCAAACATTGTCCTTTATCTAGCATCAAGTTTTATCTCATTTATCTTCATTAACTTTGCTATGACCGAATCATTTTTTCAATCGTCTTCTGTCACATCAGCAGCCTCCCAGCCGAGGATTTGGATTCAGCGTTTAGTCTGGAAAATAGCGATCGCTACTTTGCTGCTTATGGCTGTAGGCAGCGCCACGAGGGTAATGAATGCGGGATTAGCCTGTCCTGACTGGCCTCTTTGCTATGGTCAGCTAGTACCGACGAGACAGATGAATCTCCAGGTCTTTCTGGAATGGTTTCATCGCTTAGATGCAGCCCTAATTGGGTTGAGTGCGATCGCCTTAGCCGCTTTGTCTTGGTGGTATCGCCCCCAACTTCCTAAATGGCTACCCTGGGCAGCAACTTTTGCTTTATTCTTGATCGTTTTTCAAGGCATCTTGGGAGGCTTAACCGTGACTCAACTACTACGCTTTGATATCGTTACGGCTCACTTAGGGACGGCGCTGCTATTCTTTAGCACTTTGGTGATTATCGGCGCTGCCTTAACTCCCTATCAAGGCACTAACACCGCAGGTAAGCTACGTTGGCTGGGTTTGAGTGCGGCGATCTTAGTCTATATGCAGAGCATCTTGGGGGGGTTAGTTGGCTCACGCTGGGCATTACACCAGTGTTTTGGCGGCTCACAACTCTGTAACGTCATGAATGCTCACATCTTGGGTGTTGTTCCTCCCACTGTCGCTACCGTTGCTCTCGTGTTGTTGAGTAAGAAAACTGCGGGACTAAATAGCAAGCTGAGATTTTTGGCTAATGCCGCCGCCGCACTTGTAAGCCTGCAAATCGTCCTCGGTATCGCCACCTTTAAACTGCACCTCCAGGTTGAACCCTTAACCGTAACTCATCAAGCAGTAGGAGCAAGCTTACTGGGAGTGCTAATTGCTTTTTCTGTGCTAGCCATGCGAGACAGCGATCGCCCATCAACAAACGAATCAATAATCTAGCTTGTGGGCAATTCAATTTTTGCACCGAAACATCAAGACCAATCATAGGAAAATAATAATGACAGGGACAAGTATAGCTCGTCAGAATCAAAACCTAGCTGAAGTAATCAAAAGCTACTATCAGCTAACCAAACCGCGTATTATTCCCCTACTCTTAATTACCACTGCCGCCTCGATGTGGATCGCCGCCGATGGGCGAGTCGATCCCTTCCTGCTGCTGGTGACTCTGTTAGGGGGAACTCTCGCCGCAGCTTCGGCACAGGTAATGAACTGTATCTACGACCAAGATATTGACTACACCATGACGCGGACTCGTAAACGTCCGATTCCTTCTGGTCGGGTACAATCCCGCCACGCCCTAATTTTTGCCATTATTCTGGGAATATTATCTTTCTCCCTACTAACTGTCTTTGCTAATCTGCTAGCAGCACTATTAGCCATGTCGGGTATTGTCTTCTACATGCTAATTTATACCCATTGGCTGAAGCGACACACCACTCAAAATATTGTCATTGGTGGAGCTGCAGGTTCGATCCCACCGCTGGTAGGTTGGGCAGCGGTGACAGGGGAGTTAAGCTTCATTCCCTGGCTGCTGTTTGCGATTATTTTTCTTTGGACTCCGCCTCATTTCTGGGCTTTGGCGTTAATGATCAAAGAAGATTACGCCGAAGTGGGCATACCAATGTTGCCTGTAGTCGCGGGAGAGTCAGCAACCGTGCAGCAAATCTGGGTTTATACCTGGCTGGTAGTCCCCTGTAGTTTATTGCTGATGTATCCTGTAGGCAATTTAGGTCTAGTCTATGGTGCGAGCGCCGTTTATCTTGGCTTCAAGTTTCTTTATAAAGCTTGGGAATTAAAACAAGATCCCACCAGTAACCAATTAGCCCGTGGCATGTTCAAGTATTCAATCTTTTATATGATGCTGCTTTGTGTTGCCATGATCATTGATACCTTGCCTGTAACTCATAGCCTCCTGGGAATGGTTTTTTCCTGCGGTGGTTAAAAGTTTAATCCTGTTATTTCTGTCTACAGCAGTAAGTCTAGGCGATCGCGAGAACATCTTTCTGAGCGATCGCTTAATTTTGTCGGAGTCCACAAAGAACACAGTAGTTTTTATTTATCTGAGCAAACTTTATCCACCCCATAGCAGAGTTATCTCCTAATTATGCAACTGGTCAACGGTTTACATTCCCGCAATATTCGCGGTGATCTGTTTGGCGGTATTACCGCTTCAGTGGTGGCATTACCTCTGGCTCTGGCTTTCGGTATTGCCTCTGGTGCGGGGGCAAGTGCAGGTATTTATGGCGCAATTATAGTTGGCTTCTTTGCGGCTCTATTTGGGGGGACTCCTTCCCAGATCTCTGGTCCAACTGGACCAATGACAGTCGTAATTGCCACTGTGTTTAGTGAACTAGGGAAAATCGAGGGAGATAATGGTCTGGCTCTCGTCTTTACGGTGATCATGCTAGCGGGCATTTTCCAAATCGCCTTTGGCATGATGCGTTTGGGTAAATATATTACCCTGATGCCCTATACGGTCATTTCTGGCTTCATGTCTGGCATTGGTCTAATTATTATTCTGACTCAGATTGCACCTTTTCTGGGACAGAAAGGCTCAGCAAATGTCGTTCAGTCTGTCAAGATGTATCCCGAGTTTATCGCCCAGACCAACCCCTATGCTTTAGGTTTGGGAATATTGACTCTGATCATTGTTTTTGGCTGTCCACGCCAAATATCCCGCCTAATTCCCTCTCCTCTACTAGCGTTGATTATTGGTACGCTCGCGGCTGTGGTCATCGGCTATTACAATCCTGAAAACGGTTTGCAGCTAATCGGTGATATTCCCAGCCAGCTACCGCAAATTCGATTTCCTGCCTTCCAAGCTAACGAATATCGCGCTATCTTCGGCTATGGTCTGATGCTGGCGGTGCTGGGGTCGATCGACTCACTTTTGACCTCCTTGGTGGCAGACAATATTACCCGAACTCAACACGATAGCGATCGCGAATTAATTGGTCAAGGCATTGGGAACTTGATTTCAGGCTTGTTTGGTGGGCTACCAGGAGCAGGGGCAACCATGCGGACGGTAATTAACGTCAAGTCTGGGGGCAAAACTCCCTTATCAGGAATGGTTCACGCCTTAGTGTTGCTAATCATTGTCCTGCGGGCGGGAACATTAACGGCAAATATTCCCCATGCGGTGTTAGCAGGGATTTTGATCAAGGTCGGAATAGATATTATTGACTGGAGCTTTCTCCAGCGAGCTCATCAAATATCCCTCAAAACGACAGGGCTAATGTATCTTGTCGTGCTGCTGACGGTTTTTGTCGATCTGGTGACGGCGGTGACAGTGGGGGTGTTTTTTGCTAATCTGCTGACAGTTAAAAATCTTACTGATATTCAAAGTAAAAAGATTAAGGCAATTGTTGATCCTGATAATGACATGGATTTAAATATTGCCGAGAGATATATCCTCAAACAGGCAAAGGGTAGGATCTTACTGTTTAATCTTACTGGTCCCATGAGCTTTGGCGCGGCAAAAACTATCTCACAGCAGATGGGAATTATCCGCAAATATGAAGTATTAATCTTGGATCTCAGTGATGTACCGATGATTGGCGTAACTGCTTCTCTGGCAATTGAGAATATAGTTAAGGATGCCTATTGCAATAATCACCAGGTTTTTATCGTTGGAGCTGAAGGAAAAGTCAAACAGAGACTCCAAAAGATGAAGCTGCTCAATCTTGTCCCCCCCCGAAAATTGCTTTCAAGAAAGAATCTTCGCTCTCCAAAAAGCGATCGCCCAGCTGGAAAAAAGTAAAGCTCCTCTTTTTGAATGGGAAAAAACTAGTTCGGATTCTAATATTCAGTCAGGCTGAAAATAGTCGATACATTTAGTTTTATGTCTTGATCAATACTTATTCTCGATGTTACTTGATTTAATCAAACATAGGCTGGCACTAAATAACCTTGGAAAATGACAATCTTTAGCAAATAGCTTTACTAAAGGAATCCATCAATGCTGAGAACAGCGCTAGTTTTTGACTCTAACCTCAAAAGTTATGTCGTTCAAGTTATTTTAAGGTTAAGGATTGATTAAGTTAGTTTGACAGTTAAATTAAAGATTTTGCTGATGAGTCTAGGTGAAAAATAGTTTTTTAGTTTTTCAATATTTTATCCTGGGCAGTATTAGTGTATATGTAGTAATACGGACAAATTAAAGTATCTATTTATGCTTTCCTTGCAAAATCCTCAGACCACTAATAGTTCTAAGCTAGCTCAAGCAAATCGCATTTTATTAATCGAAGATGAAGACTTGATTCGAGATATGGTGAAAGTAGCTTTAGAAGAGGAAGGTTATGAAGTTCATACCTTTAATAACGGTAGAGCAGCGTTGAACATGCTTCAAAGCTCAGATTTCAGCCGTGATAAACTCACTCCCGACCTAATTATCTTGGACTTGATGCTACCCGAAGTAAACGGTCTGGATATTTGTCGTTTACTGCGTTATCAGGGAGACATTACACCAATTCTCGTCATTAGTGCTAAAAGTAGCGAAACGGATCGAGTATTGGGTTTAGAGGTAGGAGCAGACGATTATCTAACTAAGCCCTTCAGCATGAGAGAGCTAATTGCCCGCTGTCGTGCCTTGTTGCGTCGCCAAAGCTACAGTACATCATCTCCTAGTTCAGTCCAAAAGTATCGAGATATCAGTCTTTTTCCCCAGGAATGTCGCGTTACAGTGCGAGGAATAGAAGTAAATCTATCTCCCAAAGAATTTCGTCTCCTGGAATTGTTTATGAGCTATCCTCGTCGGGTTTGGTCGCGAGATCAATTAATTGAACAGGTATGGGGAGCAGATTTTCTGGGAGACACGAAAACCGTTGATGTTCATATTCGTTGGTTAAGAGAGAAGTTGGAGTTAGAACCCAGCCAGCCAGAGTATTTGATTACTGTTAGAGGTTTTGGCTATCGTTTTGGCTAAGTTAAAGTACGTCTTATGTGAATTAGCTTCGCTCTAGTTTACTGGTTTTTAGCTCTGAGCTTTCAGCTTTCAGCTCTTAGCTTTTAAGAAAACTCAGAAAACCACCTTTTTTAGCTGGACAATCAATAAAATCTCATCTTTAAAGAACGTATTTAAAGGATTTTAAGATTTTTTAATTCACATCAGGCGTAAAGTAGTTAGATATTCAGGGCAAATTCTGCTCCAGATAATAATTGGTTAAATATAGCGATCGCTAGTTAGTCAAGAATTGATGACAAAATATTCGGTTTTCAATAGGGCGGGACGTAAAATTAGATGCAGTTAGCTTAGTGTCAATTGGCAGTTATTTGTGTTCACCTTTAGTTTTTTCTTGGGATTAGGGCTGGGACTAAGCATCTATGCGGGTCAGCAATATAGATTTAAACAGCAATTAAAGAAAACCCTACGTTCCTACACCAAGGAAAAAGAGGGAGAAGTATCTTTGCCATTGCAGTCTTTAATTCGTCGAGAGTTAAGCGAACTTGATCGCCAGCGCCGAAATCTAGAACGAGACAAGCGAGCTTGGCAGGAATTGATTGAGCAAGCACCAATTGGCTATTTGCAGCTAGATGGCGAAAATCAGCTCTTGGGCTGTAATCAGACAGCAAAAGAACTCCTCCGCATTGATGGGCGACGCTCGCAGCGGGTACGACTATTGTTAGAATTAGTGCGTTCCTATGACCTAGATCAGCTTATTGAAGCGACTCGCAATTCTCAGCGTTCCCAGACTAAAGAATGGATTTTCTATTTTACCCGCTATGTCTCGCCTCAAAAGCCTGAATGGGAATCAGATAGCGCCCAACCTCTACAAAAAATTGTCGAATCGATCGCCCTCAAAGGACACGGATTTCCCCTGCCGAATCAGCAAGTAGGAGTATTTATCGAAAATCGCCAGCCTCTAGTAGATTTATCTCAATCTCGCGAGCGCACTTTTTCTGATCTGACCCACGAACTAAGAACCCCCCTAACTTCAATTTCCCTGGTAGCGGAAAATTTGCTACGACGGTTACGAGATCCCGAACGCCGCTGGGTGCAACAGATGCTTCAGGAAACCAATCGCCTGATTGAACTGGTGCAGGAGTGGCTCGACCTGACTCAACTGGAGGCTGCTCCGAGTAAAGCTTTAAAGTATGAAACTGTAAAGCTATATGATCTAATTATGTCAGTATGGCAAACCCTAGAACCCATTGCTAAACGCAAGCAGGTGACACTATCCTACAGCGGCAATCAGCATACGGTTATTTCTGCCGACCGTTCTCGATTGATTCAAGTTTTTTTAAACCTGCTGGATAATGCGATTAAACACAATCCTCCTCACAAAGAAATATTGGTTCAAGTGTCCCCCTGTCCTCCTGTCAATCCTGATAGCGCAGAATGCATCAAGATCGATGTAATTGATTCAGGTCAGGGTTTTAATGCCTCTGATCTACCCTACATTTTTGAGCGGCTATATCGCGGCGACAAATCCCGCACGAGAGAACAGCAGAATAACCCCCAGGCTGACGGTAGTGGATTGGGGCTAGCCATCGTCGAGCAAATTATTCAAGCCCACCAGGGAGCGATCGCCGCCAAGAATCATCCTCAAATAGGAGGAGCATGGCTAGAAATTGTGCTGCCAGCCGACAAGATTTAATAAAATACGTATCGAAAACCACATTATAGTAACTTCGGATACATTAAGTTCGCAAAACTTAAGCTTTTTTGCTATTAATAGTAAGATGTATTTCAAAGCATATTAGCGCAAAGCTATATTAGTATCTGTGACACTAGTTCCGAAAGCTAATCCTGTAGAAGCAAGTAGGCTTCAGCGTTCTATCCGCAAAGCTCAACAAGAAGTGTTGCGGATGGGTACTCTGGTTGAGCAGTCATTTCGTTTGAGCCACCAATCTCTATTTGAAGGCGATTTAGACGCAATCCCCAAGCTACTAGCCTTGGAGAAACAAATTGACATTTATTATCGTCAAATAGAATCTGACTGCGCGACCCTTATGACCTTGCAAGCTCCTGTAGCTCAAGATTTAAGGATGTTGAGTGCCTTTATGCAGTTAGTGCGAGATTTAGAAAGAATTGGCGACTGCGCTCAAGACTTAAGCGAAATGGCTATCAAGCTGATGAAATACCCGCCTCTACCTATTTTGTCAGAAATTGCTCAAATGTCAGAACATGCTCAACTAATGCTGGCTACCAGTTTAGTTGCCTTAGCCGATCTCGATCACAGTGCTGGGGCTAGGGTTAAAGAATACGATGATATTGTTGATGATGCTTATGATCGTCTTTATGAGGCGATCGCCTTTCAGTCAGATGTACCAGGGGTTGTTGAACCCATTTTGCTTTTGGGCTTAATCATCCGCCACCTCGAAAGAATGGCAGACCATGCCACCAATATTAGCCAAAGAGTCACTTATATTGTCACGGGTAAGAGGAACTAATTTTATTTTTTTTCAGTTTTTAGTTTTCAGTCTTTAGTTCTCTACAAAGTTTTCAAGTTCTATAATATTTTTAGCGTTGCATAGAACCTGATGAGCGACAAAAATAGTAACGGGTTTTTTAGTCTAATTGAAGAAAACTGGAAAAAGGTTTTATTAATCGGCGGAATTACGGCGGGTGTAGTCCAAGTTATTCCTAGAGTTCAAGAGAATCTCAGGCTGTATATTTTTGCCTTCCTGGGAGTTATAGGCGTGATCGGTTTTGGCACTTGTATTTACTATGCTTTCTTGTGGCAGCCAAAAGTTAAAGATAGTGGCAAATCGCCCATTATTATTCCTGGATCAGGTAATTCTGTTAAACCTCAAGGAAAAAAGAAAAAGCAGCAGAAAATAGTGCAAAGATTGGCTATTTTGGGCTTATTTCTCATTCCTGCGATGGCGGTCGGTAGTTTTTGGCAGTATCAATACACAGCAAAGCTTCCACCTCAAGATTTTAAGATCTTGGTAGCTGATTTTGAAAGTGCTGATTCGTCCAATTACGATGTAACGCGGCAGATCTTTAGCAACTTAGAAACCGAGATGAGAGACTACGGTGATGATGTCACGGTAGAAAAGTTAGGAAAACCGCTAGAGAGTAAAGAGGAAGCAAAACAAGCAGGTAAACAAAAAAAAGCGGCGATCGTTATTTGGGGCAACTACAGCGCCACAAAAGAGGTTGTCCCCATCCGC
>JBCCNG010000024.1:0-16226 GCA_039025955.1 Cyanobacteria bacterium P01_C01_bin.72
AGCTGATTCAAATTGACAATCATCTTAATCTCTAACCATGTTATTTAATTCTTTTGAATTTATATTTCTATTTCTACCAATTACTCTAGCTCTATTTTTTTTTCTGGGCAGAAAAAGCAACAATATCAGACAACAGTTGCCCATAATATGGCTGATTATTGCTTCTTTAGTGTTTTACGGCAGATGGAAACCGCTTAATTTACCTTTAATTGTCTTGTCAATCGGCGTTAACTATTATTTGGGTTATTGCCTGAGTAATACTCTAGAAAAACCGTGGTTCAAAAAAGTTCTGTGTATTCTCGGTATTAGCTTTAATTTAGGATTAATTAGCTATTTTAAATACTCAAACTTTTTATTAAGTAATCTTAATCGCTTGATTGGCACTGATTTTACTCTGCCTTCTGTGGTTATCCCTCTGGCAATTTCTTTCTTTACTTTTCAGCAAATTGCTTATTTAGTTGATGCTTATCGAGGAGAAACCAAAGAATACGATTTGCGTAAATATATGCTCTTTGTCTGCTTTTTCCCTCAGCTGATCGCGGGTCCTATTGTTCACCACAAAGAAGTTTTACCCCAATTTGAAAAAGCTTCGATCTATAAATTTAGTCAAAAAACCCTCTCAATTGGTCTGACTGTATTTATTGCTGGCTTATTTAAAAAAGTGATCTTTGCTGATCGCATTGCCGAATATTCCAATCTAGCCTTTGCAGCAGCATCCCAGGGTATTGATCTGACTTTTTCCGAATCATGGGTAGGGGCATTGGGCTATAGTTTACAGCTTTACTTTGATTTTTCGGGTTATTCCGATATGGCAATTGGAGCTGCTTATATGTTTGGCATTCGCCTGCCGTTAAATTTTAACTCTCCCTACAAAGCAATTAGTATTGTTGATTTTTGGCGCAGATGGCACATTACCTTATCTCACTTTCTCCGTGATTATCTCTATATTCCTTTGGGAGGTAGTCGACGGGGAGAGCTACGCCGCTACTCTAATTTGTTCTTGACCATGTTATTGGGGGGCTTATGGCATGGTGCAGGATGGACGTTTGTTTTTTGGGGGGGACTACACGGGAGCTATCTGGTAATCAATCATCTATATCGCTCTGTTCGCCTCAGCTTGGGTCACAATTTAAAAAATGATAGCTGGTTGCTGCGTAGAGTCGGCTGGATGACAACTTTTATCGCCGTAGTAATTTCCTGGGTCTTTTTCAAGGCGAATAACTTTGAAACCGCAATGTCTATCCTGCAATCAATGTTCGGTTTTAAGGGCATAAATTTGCCTGACTTTCTCGCTCCCTATCTCGGATTTCTACGCAACTTTGGTGTGGGCTTTTTGGGATTTACCGTCAACGTTGGTATCAGTCAGAAGTATGCCACCTTTGGAATTGTGATTTTGTTGATGATTGCTTGGTTTACTCCCAATACTCAGCAGTGGATGGGTAAGTATAACCCGGCTTTAACTGAACCTGTTGAATATTATCAGCCTCAGTGGCAACAAAAATTCTGGCACTTTTTGTCATGGAAGCCTAATCGGATTTGGACAATAATCATCTCTGGTTTGACCACGCTTTCACTACTGTGCTTCTCTCGGGTTAGCGAATTCCTCTATTTTCAATTTTAGTTTTTGAAACGTATACTCTTATCTAGAGAAAAATGAACTTTAAAACTGCTACAGAAGGATTTTTCAAATTAGGTAGACGCACAGCGCCAGAAATGTCGGTTTCCCAAATAGATGGTCAAGAAAAAGCCGGCAAGTTTAGTTTCGGTCTTTATGGACTGGTTACTTCCTTTTTATTGGGTTCTGTTGCTGGTCTCAACTGGTTAATCGATCCCCTCTGGTATAGTCACGGGAATATTTTGACGGGGGAAAATTTTGCCTTCAACGAACGTATTACCAAAACCAATCTTTTTCTGCGAACTCAGGAACAACAAAACTACGACTGTATTATTCTGGGTAGCTCTAGAGTTACCGCTTTAAGAGCCTCTGAATTTGAGCATCACAATTGTTTTAACTATGCCCTTAAAGGAGCTGAAATACCCGATTTTGTGAGCTATGCTAACTTTTTACAGGAAAAAGGAGTCGAACCAGAGATAGTCTACGTTGGAGTAGATGGCTTCAATTTTGTCGAAAAAGAACGAAAGGAACAGCTTCCCCTGTCGATAGATAGCCTCCAAACTCAATCGCTGCTTCAGGCATATCTTTCAGCCGATGTTTTGCTGTTTTCAGCGATGACTTTACTGGGGGTCAGTCCTGACCCAGGAAATTATTATGATCGTAATTTTGAACCAGTAGATTTTGCCGCTCCTCCTGTTTATGAGGCTAAATTCTATGAACCTGCATCATTACAAAAATGTGATCTTAGCTCCGTGGAGACTTTTATCAGCCTCAAGGAGTTTTTTCCCAAGGCTGAATTTGTTGCTTATGTCCCGCCGAGATCTGCCTGGAGTATGATTAATGACACTTATGGTAGAGGATTGATGGATTGCTATCTATCAGCTTTCCACGAATTGGCTCAAGGCTATGATGCTATGTATGATTTCTCGATCCCTTCAGAAGTAACCAAAAATCCCCGCAATACTTTTGATGGCAGTCACTATTCTGTAACAACTAATAATCTGATTGCGGAGGTTTTACAGGGACAATCCAGCGGTGATTTTGGCGTGCGCGTAGATAATTATGATTTTGATAATTATCGGCAAATTTATCGTCAGCAGTTACGGGACTTTCTGGCGGCAGAAAATGAGCTAAAGCGATGGAATGATAATTCAGAAATTTCCATTGAGATGGTTCAAGAAAAAACCCTAACTAACCAGTAGTTAATTAGGGCTATGAAGTTACTTAACTATTGAAACTATTTGGCTTGACAGAATCATCTATGAGTTTTTCTGTTTGTCACTTCTAACTATTCGCGAGCGCCTCAATTCTGGAGGAATTGCCAGGCTTTGGATGACCTGATGTTTTCTGGATTCTTCTGCCTCAGATAACTCTGTGTAGTCTAGCCAATGAATGCAGTTAACTGGACAAGTATCTATTGCCTCTTCGATCAGCTCTTCGTCATCGCCATCTTGATTAAAGACTCTTGCTCTACCATATTCTGGTTCGACATAAAAGGTGTTTGTCGCTACATGAACGCAATTTTGACAGCCGATGCAGATATTTTCGTCTACGAAGACTCCTCTTTGCCGCCAAATGCCCCCTAACTCTGGCTCAAAACCGTTAGGTTGGCTTGAGTCAGCATTATTCATTAGGCACTCCAGCGTTGGACAACTAGGCGAATTGAACCATCATTGTTTTTTGCTTCCTCGGTAATCGCAAATCCCTGAGCTGTAGTTTCGTTTACTACAGTATGATAAGCATAACGTTGAGTAACCTGGCGTAAAAAACCATCAACAGTCAAGGGCTGCTGCCAGTACTGAAGATCTGCGACTAATTCGTACTCGCTACCGTTCCAACAAAAGCCGAAATCATAACTGTTAGTTTGCTCAATGACAATCTCCGCCTGATGAGTTTGACCTTTATAGCCTCTAACTGCTCCAGAACTGTCTTTCCAATCTATTTCTAGATCTTTCAAGGCTGCTTTGAGGGAGTTTAGATTGCGAATTTTGGTTTTGATGTTACTGAAATGTGACATAAATTTCCTCTATGAAACTCGATTTAATATCTGAATATTGAGCTAGGTTATTTTGCTAAATTACCAATCGCCGTAGCTAGTTTGAGCAGCGATAGTACTTGATTGAACCTGATCTTGAGCGTAGTATTCGGCAGTTGGCTTCTGAGCGACTACCACCCCCAATTGCTTTTCTATGGCAGCGGTGACTTCTTGGCAAGATGAGCCAATTATTCCCGTTACTGTTTCTTTGACTCTTCCGTCAGGATAAATAATGAATTCCAGTGTTTCCATTTATCTGCATTTTGGCGATCGCCTAGCACTAAATTTACTATTTGCCTATGTAAAACTGCTTTTTTTTGTTATATCGCGCTGTGTATATATTTTGAAAGAGAGCAGTAATTCTATAATAATCTTATTAAATATTAATAATAACCGAATTAGTTACTCCACTGTAGTTTAAGTTTTCCGCAAACTAACTTTAGAGTCAAGGTCGGACAGGATCAAAAACAGCTTTGTTAACAAAAAAACACAATTCATCCTAACTTAGCTTAAATGGCAGCGAAGAGAAATAATTTTTAATTTAATTAATCTTGTCTATGAGCGTAGGATTATACAATCTGTACTGTATTTAAGGCGGAGTCAGAGATAATGAGCAAAGGAGCAGTCAAGCCAATCAAAGTTGGGATCTTGGGTTTTGGTGGTTTGGGACAGGCAGCAGCAAGGATTTTAGCCAGCAAACAAGAAATGACTCTGGTGGCAGCAGCCGACAAAAAAGGCTATGTCTATAATTCGTCTGGTTTAGATATAGACAAAATAACCTCTGTCTATCGTCAGCAGCATTCAGTAGGATACACGCCAGATTATGGTGTATTGAGTCGCGACAGTATTCAAGATCTAATCGAAAATTCCCAGGTGGATGGTTATTTTCTGGCTTTGCCAAATTTGCCGAATACCTTTATGGCAGAGGTTGCCCAAAAGTTCATCCAGTCTGGGTGGCAAGGAGTTTTAGTAGATGCTTTAAAAAGAACTAGTGCCGTAGAGCAATTACTAGAATTGGAGACAGGTCTGGAGCAGGCAAAAATCACCTACATGACTGGCTGTGGGGCAACTCCAGGGTTGTTGACTGCCGCTGCGGCGATCGCTGCTCAAAGCTATGCTGAAATTCACAGTATCAAGATCACTTTTGGAGTAGGAATTGCTAACTGGGAGGCTTACCGCGCCACCATCAGAGAGGATATTGCTCATATGCCTGGATACGATGTGGAAAAAGCGCGGGGGATGAGCGATCAGGAGGTTGCGTCTCTCTTAGATCAAACTGACGGCATTATCTCTTTGGAGAATATGGAACATGCAGATGACATCATGCTGGAACTGGCAGGGATTTGCGATCGCGATCGCGTTACTGTCGGTGGAGTCGTTGATACTCGTAATCCCCAGAAACCTCTCAGCACGAACGTTAAGGTAACAGGTCGTACCTTTGAGGGCAGAATCTCGACTCATACATTTACTTTGGGAGATGAAACTAGTATGGCGGCGAATGTATGTGGTCCTGCATTCGGCTATCTCAAAGCAGGTATCAATTTAAATCGTCGCGGCATCAACGGTCTGTTTACGGCAGCGGAAATTATGCCTCAGTTTGTTAAATAAGGATAGTCATGAAAAAAGCGATCGGCTCGAAATGAAGCGATCGCTATTCCTCAATCTAAAACTGCAATATCGTATTGCTTAAATATTAAATCTGAAGTTACAATAGTCAATTTTTCCAACTTTGCTTGAGCAATAATCATGCGGTCAAAAGGATCTTTATGGTGCAGAATTAAATTCCCTGCTTTGATTGCATGAATCGGTTTGATGCTTAAAATCGAAATATTATCGAGAGGACATTCTCGTTCGACCAATTTGCTTAACGGTTGAGGAATAGTAAGTTTATTATTGTTGACTTTAATGCTCAATTCCCAAATACTGGCTGCTGATAAAAACAGTTGATTTTTTCGATTAACTATTGCTTCTAACTGCTGTTTACTCAACTTGCCAGGATCTTTTAACCACCAAAGCCAGCAACAAGTGTCTAGCAGAAGCCGCACTTAATCATCTCCATAAAATAAATTGATTAATTCTTCATCTGGTTCATTAAAGTCATTACTAATTTGTATCTGATCGGCTAACCTTCCAGGAATACGATCTCCTGTGTCTTCGCTGTCCTGATAAGGGATTAGTTTAGCAACAGGTACACCACGATTAGCGATGGTAAATTCCTCTCCGAGGGCAACTCTCGAAAGTATTTTTGAGAGCTGGGTTTTTGCCTCATGAATGTTAATTGATTCGCTCATAATAATCAAAAATGAAACTAAGTCTTTAAACTAAGTTTTCTCCTGCCTGGTTAAAATTTAGCATAAAAAATCGCTCTACTAGCTAGAGCGATTTTTTATTATTTGATTGTAGTGATTTATAAAGTTGACAAATTAGCTAACAATTTTCTTCGCTAAACCTAAACTTTGTAAAACTCTAATTGCCCACCAGGTAACGTCGATTTCCCACCAGCGTTGACCAGCTTTAGCTACGCGAGGATTGAAGTGGTGGTTATTATGCCAGCCCTCTCCGTAAGCCAGGATTCCGACCCACCAAAGGTTGAGTGAACCATCATCACATTCAAAGTTCTTGTAACCCCAGAAGTGAGTTGCGGAGTTAACAAACCAGGTACAGTGCCAAAGAGTTACGGCACGAACAAAGATCCCGTAGATGACCCAAGACCAACCGCCACAAGCCAGAAGAATAAACCCAAGAATAACCTGAAGTAAAATAAAATTGTTGTTTAACCAGCGATAGTAAGGATCGCGATCAGTGCGACGAGCATATCTTTTATACTGCTCATAGACAAAATACTTATCCTGTCTATACAATAACCAACCCATGTGACTCCACCAAAAACCTTTTTTGGCTGAGTAGGGATCACGCTCATTGTCTTCAGTATGAGCATGGTGTAAGTTGTGTCCTGCTACCCAGAAAATTGGACCACCTTGTAAAGCTAGTGCGCCGCAGGTAACTAAAATATATTCTAGCCACTTAGGAACTTCCAAACTGCGGTGAGTCAGAATACGGTGATAGGCTAAACAAATACCAATGCTCCCCGTTAGCCAATGGAAGAAAATGGCAACTCCTAAAGCAGACCAGGAGAAAAACCAAGGTGCGCTTAGGGCGATTAAATGAATAGCCCCAAAGAAAAAGATATTCACCCAATATGGCTCTAACTTTTCTGGTGATTGAGTTTCTGGTAAACTCTTGGGGGCAATTAATTGCTGTGTCATTACTGAACTTGTCCTAAAAAATATTTTAAAGTCTTAAACTCTTGCAGTGAGACCCTTGGCTCACCTCTAGGACTCTCACTAAGCTTATGTATTCAAATAAGATTTGCAAGTGCCGCTTACATTTTGCAGTGTAACAATTTATTTTCACCAATGCAAGCGATACTTACATTGTTGAGGTTAAAACTTGGGTCAAGAAGTAATAATCAAGCGATCTCCTTCCAGGAAATTAACCACAGTAAGCAGTGTTGAGGAAATTAAAGCTTAAGGGAATCGATATAATTAAATTAAGATTAATCTTCTCTGGTTGCCTAGTTTGATCAAAGTAAAGCTACAGTTATGTGAGCTTGATCTGTTTTGCGTCAACATAGATTCTTATTCACAAATGCCGACCCCCCGCAAGTCCACTAAAGCCCGACTGATCGAAGCTGCTCTTGATTTATTTGCTGAACGAGGAGTAACTGAAACTACGACTAAAGCGGTCGCCGAACGCGCTCAGGTGAATGAGGTAACGCTATTTCGGAATTTTGGCAACAAGTACCGCTTGCTTTTAGCTGTAATTGAAGATTCGGCTGTGTTTGCCAAACTAGTTCATGCTTTAGTAGAAAAAGCACATGATCAGGATGATGTAGCGGGTTTTTTGTCTGAATATGCCCAAGAAAGCCTGCTTACTTTAAACAAAGCACCTGATCTAGTTCGTTCCATTGTTGGGGAAGCAGGGAATTATCCCGCAGAAAACCGCATCGCTTTGGGTAAAGGATTGAGCGAGGCAAACCGTTATATAGCTGCATATTTGGAACAGGCGATCGCCAGATCCCAGCTAACTAGCGACTTTACTGCTGAACAGATAGTTAATCTCTTTAATTTTCTGCTCATTGGCTATTTTGTTGTTGAATCGAGTACTGAAGGCGATCCCTACTGGGAAGACCATGAGAATTTTCTCGAAAGCTTAGTCAGTTTATTCTTGCAGGGTTCATTTACTGCTGATTCATCGACGGTGACAGGAGGCAGCATTGTCAAATTTCAGCCCCAGGAAATTGCTGATTTACCCGCCAGTTTGGTGCGATCGCTGTTTAAACAAGCCAAAAAGATGGGCAAACAGGAATATGCCCTAATCTATGTCTTATTTGGCGCGGGACTATCTTTAGCGGAAGTTTTACATCTAGAGCGATCGCATTCCATAGTTGAACCCCAACAGCATATCCTTCAGATCAATTATAGGCAGGAGCGACAAGTACCCCTCAATCATTGGGTCATGGGGTTTCGCTACGGTTCAGCCAGCGCGAATCCTCTAATTAACTGGTTAAAGAGTCGTAAGGATAACCAGCCAGCCATTTTTATCAACGATGCAAGTGACGCTATCAATGCCGTAGAAGTACAACGAATTTGGCAGAGTTTAACCGCAGATCTTTTAACTCCCCAAGGAGAATTTCCGCGACTCGAACAGGCGAGACAGACATGGTGTGTAGAGATGTTTATGCGCGGTATTGAATTAGAAGACTTGAGTATCCTCAGTGGGATGGATGTAGAACATCTCCAGCAGTACGCTCAACGAGCGAGAAACAAGGCTGCATTAGAATCAGCGGCACGTTTGGATAAAAAAGCCTGAATTGATACTAATTCTCAGGAATTTAGAGCGACCGCCACACTGATTAGAAGCAAAACAGCGATAGTAATGATTCTTCGATTGCGGTAGAGCCAGTTTTTTACGCCTCGAATCCCTAACTGGCTGGTAGGGATATCTGTGGTAGCAACTATGGGGATAGAAGTATCGCGAAAAAGAGTACAGCTTGTAGCATAAGGACGCTTAGGGAAATTACAGGTATCGTCTAAATGGTAACTACAGCGATCGCAGAGGCTGGTTCCAGCAGCTGACTGATACAGCGGCATTCCAGGATGACCAAAAGCTTTGAGAGGATTATTACAGTGGGGACAATTAAGAGCCTGAGCATCGACTGGTTTTTGGCACTTGGGACAGCTAGACATTTTGCAAGGGATGAGGTGTGAGGGATGAGAGATGAGGAATAAATAGCTAGACCAAAGATCAAGAGAAGAGTGCTGTTAACTGATTACTAACATACTAAATACTAATTACTGTTTTGAGGGAAATTTACGAATTTGATACTCCTTGCTGACAGTCATCCTGTAGCTGATTGACATATCAGCCATAATTTTCGAGAATTCTTGTTCGATTTTAGCTAAGTCGGATACAGGAATCGATTTCCATTGTTGGCGAGTTTGCCAGCGAATCACAAATATTACTTTGTCCGAGGCACTAGGCTCAATCCAGACCTCTTTACCCAAGAAGCCTGGATAAGTAGATAGAGAAGCAGTCCAAGTCTTTTCATCCTGCTGAATAAATTGTTCTCGTGAGTCAGAATCCACTTTAAACTCAAGCCATTCAATAACCATACAATTCTTAATTCGAGAAAAAGATCAATAATATTTATATTGGGTCATTTTACGATCTTATAAGATGGTAAATAAAATTGAGGAGATTAAAATATGGATAACAATGACTGGTTGAGACAGTTGATGATGTTAGGGGTAGGAACAACCTCTTTAGTAGCCGAAAAAATTAGAGAAGTTAGCGAAGAGTGGGTTAAGGAAGGCAAAATCAACCCAGAACAGGCAAAATCCTTTGTTGACGATTTAATGTCTCAGCTAAATAGTGGTTCAGACAGCGTGCAGAAACAGGCGGAGCGACAAATGAAAAATATGCTCCAAGATTTGGGCGTACCTCGCCAAGCGGAAATGGATGAATTGAGAGGACGAATTGATCGCCTAGAACGTCAGATTAGGGATTTGGAAAACAAAAACTGGCGTTAGTAAAATGGCATACCTTGATTAATTTCTTCGGTTTGATTAAATCAAATAAAGGACACTCTTGTTTTCATCAGCTAATATTGAGTCTATAAAACTAATACAGTTTGTATTTTATTGAGTCGAAAACACGGTAGGTGAAATTTTTGCTAGTCTACCGAAAGTAAAGCTCTGCTATTTGAGATTTTAGACCGTCAACTCTCCTTACCAAGACAAATCTGTGATTACATTAACTTTATTACATCCTCTACAATCAGTCGCCGTTCAAAGCTGGGAATTTAACGACGAGCCAACCATTAGAATTGGTCGTGCCACTGATAATGAGGTCGTTCTTTACAGTGCAGTAGTATCTCGTCATCATGTAGAGATCAGAAAATCGGGAGCAGAAGAATGGGAAGTAGTTAACGTCGGTTCTAACGGCACTTATATTGATGGAGAACGAATAGGACAAACAAAAGCATTAGACGGCATGATTGTTCGTTTGGCAAAATCTGGCCCTAAAATCTTACTCAAAATTGAATCTAACTCTAGCCAAGATCAGTCTGACGCGGCTAATAAACAAGGTCGTTCTAAACGTCAACCCAAAAGCGCCAAAGATACCCTGATCAGCTAGTTATTTAACTAGATTGATTTTGGGATTAATTGTGACAGCGTTTAATCTTTAGCAAGAAATTTCTTGCGACCGTATTCCCAGACAATCGGTGCTAGAAGAATAGCTATGATGACTATGAAACTTATGATGCCAATTTGAGCTACCCAGCTCAAAATTTGTTCTAGAGATATAACCTTACCTAAAAAGAAAGTGGCACTTACAATTGTTGTTGCCCACACCGCAGCACCACCAAAATTACAGAGTAGAAACTGTTTATAGGGCATTCTGGTAATACCAGCCAGTGGACCAGCAAAGATTCTGAGCAAAGTTATGAAGCGACCAAAGAAAACAGCCTGCACTGCATTTTGGCTGTAGCGATCTTTTACCTGTTCCAACTGCTGTTCCTGGAGACGAAAAATAGTCCCAATTTTGACTACTAGTTCCCAACCGCCAAAGCGACCAAGCCAATAACCGAAATTATCTCCCAGAACGGCACCAGAAATCGCACTACCCAAAACCAACCAATAATTTAGTTCTCCGCTACCAGCTAAAAAACCGCCGATAACCACAATGGTTTCTCCTGGCAAGGGAATTCCCATGTTTTCGAGCGCAATCCCGACAAACACTGCCCAATAACCGTAGAGACGAGCTAATTCTTGGAGAGCGTCCAGGGAAAAAAATTCAAGTGACATGCAAAGTCTTCACAAAGATTAACATTGATCATCATCTTGGCTTGAATTTGGCAGAGGTGTCAACTAAGGCTCCTAATCTCTGGAATTTTAGTATTCTAGAACACCTTCTAAACTAACAACGGCTCAATGTTTAATGTTTAATGTTCAATGCTAAGTTTAATGCTCAATACTAAGTTGGAACAGCTTCTCCTGGTCGCAACTTTGACCATTTACCTGTTTCCTGGATAAAACTTTGGCAGCCAACCACATCCCATTCCATTTCAATTGTCTCACCTTCGGTGCGGATGTTGACGTTGATACTAGGTTCTTTGGGTTCAAAGGTGGGATTCTCAGTTAGGTGGAGTTGTTGATGCTGGGTTTCCACTGCATTGTAGGTTCGGCAGCGGTCTACATAGTAGCAGTTGATACAGATACACATAATCTTGGGTTATTTTCTAACTGGACTTCATGCTTTAATTGTAAATCTAGCTTAGACGATCAGGGTTTTGCGAAATTTAGTTAAATAAATTTAAATGTGCGTTGCAGTAATAGAATCATATTTGGCTCAGATTAATTTCCCGGGAGATTTGGCTCAGTTACCTGATGATGCTTATCTGGTGGGCGGTTCAGTCAGAGATGCTTTATTACAGCGTTATAAAACCCCAGTAGATTTAGATTTTATTCTGCCGCAAAAGGCGATCGCCACTGCTAAATATTTTGCCAATACTTATGGTGGAGGATTTGTTGTTTTAGATGATGTAAGAGAAATAGCCAGGGTGGTATTTAAGCTAGGAACTTTGGATCTGGCAAGACAGGAAGGTTCAACCTTAGAAGCGGACTTAAAGCGGCGCGATTTTACGGTTAATGCGATCGCCTACAGCCTCAAACGACAGCAGCTAATCGATCCTTTACAAGGACTGTCAGATTTGAAACAAGGCATTATAAAAATGGTTGCGGTGAAAAACCTCGAAGATGACCCCCTCAGACTACTACGAGCCTATCGTCAGGCGGCACAGCTAAACTTTACGATTGAGACAGAGACTAGAACAGCAATTAAACAGCGAGTGTCCAGACTAGCGACAGTAGCCGCAGAAAGAGTTCAGGCAGAATTAAATTATCTTTTGGGCGCACCCCAGGGAAATAAATGGCTCATAGCAGCGATCTCTGACGGCTTATGGGACTTTTACCTTCCTGATAGCAAAGGGGTCGATTTAGAACAGCTAGAGGTAATCACCGCCGCAATAGAATTGTGTCGTGAAAATGGTATTGGCGATCGCTCTAATGCTCAACTCGCTATAAAACCCTCAGAATTTAGTCTCTTGACTAAGTTATCGGCGCTGGTGTCTACTCAACCAGATCTGGCAGAAGTGCAGCTAACTAAATTAAAGTATTCCCGTAACCAAATAAAAGCGATCTCCAAAACAGTTAAGTACCTGCCGCGACTCCAGCAGCCAACTCACCCCCTGAGTTTGCGAGAACAATACTTTTGGTTTTTAGCCACTGTCGATGTCTTTCCCTTGCTAGTGGCTAGAGCGGTCGCTTTGAGAATTCCCTCTGAAATTATTAATCCTTTGATCGAGCGGTATTTAGATCCTGCCGATCCTGTTGCTTATCCCCGCTGCCTAGTTACAGGAAAAGACCTTATAGAACAGTTGAACCTAAAACCATCTCCTATAATTGGTGAGCTATTAACCGAGATCCAAATTGCTCAAATAGAGTCTAAAGTAACCACTTTTCAACAGGCGATCGACTTTGCGGCTAACTGGTTAGATTTGGCAAAATCCTAGATTACTCGACTTAATTAAAAAAGATTTCCTGCTTGACTAATTTTCCCATCTTTTTATTCGGTTTTCCCGATTCAGCTTAAACCGAACCAACAATGCTACTATTTATTTAGTCGGCTAAACAAATAAGTTTGATGTCTCAGCAAAATCCGCTTCTAACCACGACTTATCTCATGGTGAAAGTTTCTAGAGCGCAGCGCGCTTTAGTGAGTGCTGCTTTAGTCAAGGTGGGTCTACATATTGGTCAGGAGCGACTTCTAATGCAGTTGGGAGAAGAAGATGGATTAACTCAAACTCAGCTTGCAGATCGTTTATGCATTGAGCCGCCAACCTTAACTAAAATGCTCAGTCGTTTAGAAAAAACTCAACTATTGGAGAAAAGGAAAGATAGTAAAGATGCTAGAATGTGTCGAATTTTCTTGACAGATAAAGGGGCTGCATTTCAAAAACCAGTAACAGATCTTTGGCAAGAATTGGAGGAAACTATTCTTGCTAACCTGACATCTGAGGAAAGAATGCTTTATCATCGTTTATTACTGCAAATTTACGCTAATTTAGAGTCTGCCAAGAAATTATCTCCATAAATCCTAAATTTTGGCTCAAATTGATCCAAATCAATGGCTTATTTGGTCAATCATAATATACTCTTAAACAGCTTTAATCGAAAGGAATTATTTTGCTTAATTACTGTAAATAAAAAATTATCACTACTTTGTTTCTACCCCTCAATTTTATTGACAAGAAGCACGGCTCTTTTTTTTGATTATTTGATTAGCCGACTAAATAAAAAATCGACTTAAGCGATTAACTCATATGGAGGAGAATAAATGGATTTAACAGTTGTCGATCACTTGCCGAAAGCCTTAAAAGATAAGATTACAATTCAAAACTTGGCTGTGGGAGAAACACTGTTTACCCAGGGAGATCAAGCATCTAATGTTTATGTAGTAATGGCTGGTAGAATCAAGCTAATTCGCTATCTTGACCATGGTGAAGTCAGCACCTCGGAAATAGTCAGAGCCTCAGAAGCGTTGGCGGAGATAGCGTTGTTTACTGATATTTATCCCTATACAGCGATCGCCGAAGCAGATTCAGAAGTCATTGCCTATCCGAAGCAAGAGCTGTTGCAAGTAATGCAGGACTATCCAGATTTAGCCAAAGACTTCATGGAAATATTGGTACGAAAAATTCAGTCGCTCAAATTTCGCTTGGAACTGAGAGATATTCGGATTGCGCGCGAGAGAGTATTGCGCTATCTGCGACATTTGGTCAACTTTCCTCAAGAAACAACTGTGGTCTTAGATCGTCCTCTTAAAGATATTGCGGGAGATTTAGGGTTTACTCCCGAAACCCTTTCTAGAGCTTTGATTCGCTTAGAAACCGATGGGGCAATCGCTCGTCAACAAAGGATTATCACCTTATTTAATAATTCAGCAGCCTAACTGTAAGATTTACCAGTTGGAATCATAGATAGATGAACCAATCTATGATTGCGTCCTGTAAAATTAATTACAAGATAGCAAGATAAGGCAATTTGAGACAAGAATAGACAAGAGAAAGATTTCAACGATAACTATAATTGCTTCAGCAACCAAAAAGTGGTAGTTAAGTTATGTCGATTGAAGATCCATCTTGAAATCAGATTTTTGTCTAGCTTCACCAGTAGCTTATACTTTACCAAATCGTCTAGTTATCGCTCCCCATTAGCGATCGCAAGCCGACAATCGTTTACTTTAATCAGAAGCCATCTCTTATTATAGTAATAGGGCTTCCTGTAAATTGATTATTACTGAGCCAACTTTTAGTTGCTCCACAGAGAAAGTTGCCTCATTATCCAGGGATTTACACTCGGCAACAGCTACATTCTTGGAGCAATGTTACAGAAAAGATTAGAAAGTAAAATGGCAAGATTTTTTTACAGCTTTGGTACAGCAAAGCAATAGGGCAATGTCAATTGGTGACAAGTTAAGGGTGTGTGTCCTATCCTAAAGGATTCCCTTCGGTCAAGGACAAAGGCACGGACGCATTCGCGTCCCAGTGCGCGACTTTGGAAAAGTCGCCAGTCCTAAAGGATATGTTATGCCCTTGTCCTAAAGGATACACTCAATGCGACAAGTGCAAGCCGCTTCGCATATGGTACACCTTCGGATATCGTCTAACGACGATCTGAGCCGATAGGCTCTGCGACGATCTCCACAGCCCTTCGGGCAAGCCCTAAAGGATTCGCTTCGCATCACGCGCTCTGCGCTTGAGAGCATCGCCCTCGTGGATACTTCTCCGCATATGCGCTAACGCGCTGTGCCGCATGTAGTAATAGAAGCAATTGTGAATTTTTCTGCTTACTTTTGGCGATCGCATTGGTCGTAAGCCTCTATTAATCGCTTCAACCTTAATCTATGGTTTTGCTGGCAGTTCGGGTTTTATCTTAAATTCTTTATGAGCTATTTTGATTAGTCGCGCTTTATTAGGACTATCAGTAGCAGGAATTATGACGGGAGTAACTACCATAATTGCTGATTATTATGTGGGTCAAAAACGGGCAAATTTTATGGGCTTGCAGGCGGCATTTATGGGCTTGGGAGGTGTGGTGTTTCTCTCTGTCGGCGGATTATTGCCGATCTAAACTGGCGTTTTCCTTCCTTGATTTATCTCTCCGCCTGGGTTATTTTGCTAGCGATCACTTTTTCTCTTTACGAACCCAAAAGAGAAGCCGTGGATTCAAGGCTTAATTCAGCCGACTCAACTAAAGCCAAGCTGCCCATAGAAGTGTTGGCAATGATTTATGCGATCACTTTATTTTATATAATAACTTTTTACGCAATTCCCGTACAGCTACCTTTTTATCTCCAAGATATTAGTAATGCCAGTGCTTCTGCCAGCGGTTTGGCGATCGCTTCCCCAACACTTGCTAGCTCAATTGCCTCTTTAAGATATGGTTTTGTTACAAAGCAAAGGAGTCTTGTAAGTGTTGTCATTGTCGCTTTTGCGATCGCCGCCGTAGGCTATTTTATTATTGGCTTTGCAAATAGCTATAATGTTGTGCTGATAGGTTTGATAATTGCTGGTTTGGGCGTTGGCTTAGTAATGCCTAATCTCAACATCTGGCTCTCAAGCCTGGTTGATAATAGGTCTCGTGGTAAAGCTTTGGGCGGTTTAACAACTTCTTTTTTCTTAGGTCAGTTTTTGTCTCCCATCGTTTCTCAGCCAATTACAAACGCTGTCGGCTTGGGTAAAACATATTTTCTGATCGGAGTTGCCTTATTAGCAATGTCGGGAATATTTTTGGCCTTAAAAAAACAGGTCAAAATTATGTGCCAAGAATGCTAAAACAATTAGATTAGTGCAACTATTGTTAGTTAAACCGCGTCTGGTTTGAGCATTGAATAAAGCGAACTTATTTCACCCTGTACAATCACGTTGCTGAAATCCATAGTGTAAATTTG
>JBCCNG010000025.1:0-15811 GCA_039025955.1 Cyanobacteria bacterium P01_C01_bin.72
AGTCATGATGGTGGGATTAGGTAGTTTTGTGGTTATTGCTAAGTTTTCTTCTCCGAGGATGTTTATTCTGCGTTTAGAGCAGTTAGAAAGAAGAGGAATCTTTACTGTCCGTTCTGCTCGTACTTATTTAGTAGAAGGATTTCGCAAGGCTTGGAATCGTAGTGCGGTTTTGTCGATCGTTGTGGGTGCAGGAGCATCAGGAGCAGTGAGTTATGTTTCCTCGAAGCGCATCACCAAACCTGTAAAACAGATGAAGTCCATAACCCAAAAGTTTGCTGCAGGAGACCTAAATGAACGAGTTCCCGAAAGCGATATTCCCGAACTTAATCAGTTAAGCGTCAGCTTTAATTCTATGGCGAACAGCATTGGGGATGTAGAGCAACGGCGCAGAGAACTAATTAGTGATTTAACTCACGAACTACGTACTCCTCTGACTGTGGTGCGAGGCTATTTAGAAGAGCTGGCTGATGGCAGAATTGCAGGCAGTCCAGAACTCTATCTGCGTTTAATTAGAGAAACGCGACGGCTGGAAAGATTAATTCACGATCTGCAAGAGCTTTCTAAGGCGGAAGCTGGTTATCTCTCAATCAATACCCAACCTTTAAATCTTGCTCCTCTGCTCAATTCTCTAGTCACCAGATTTGCCGATCAGCTATTGGAAGAAGGTCCTCGCTTAGAATTAAAATACCCCAAAGACATTCCTCTGGTATTGGCAGATCGCGATCGCACGGAGCAAATTCTGGTTAATCTGTTGGGCAATGCAGTTCGCTATACCGAGACAGGAGCGATTATTGTTGAAGCCACCAAAGCCCATCGTCAAGTATGGATTTCGGTTCAGGACACAGGGATTGGTATTGCCGAGGAAGATTTACCCTTTCTCTTTGAACGCTTTTGGCGCGCCGATCCTTCCCGCGCTAGCCATTCTGGGGGAACAGGGATTGGTTTGGCGATCGCTCGTCGTCTAGTTGAGTTGCAGGGTGGTCAAATTGAAGTGGAAAGCCAACTGGGCAAGGGCAGCACTTTTCGCTTTTGTATCCCAGTTAACTAATCTTAACGATCTCGCGCCATAATAATAATATTTGCAATCATATCTACCATTTTTCACAGTTAAAATTTCACAAACATGACTATATCTAAAGAACAATACGAAGTTCAAAAAACAGAGCAGGAGTGGCAAGAGCTCCTGTCTCCTGAAGCATTTAAGGTGTTGCGGAAACACGGTACAGAAAGAGCAGGTACTAGTCCTTTAGATAAGGTTTATGACGCAGGAACTTATGTTTGTGCTGGATGCGAGCAACCTCTTTTCTCTTCTGATACTAAATACAACAGCGGTACAGGCTGGCCCAGCTTTTATCAGCCTTTGGACGGTGCGATCGCCACTACCGTAGACCGTTCTCTATTTATGACCAGAGTTGAAGTACACTGTAGCCGCTGTGGTGGACATTTAGGTCATGTTTTTGGCGATGGACCAAGACCTACAAGACAACGTTATTGTATGAATGGGGTATCTCTTAAGTTTGTTCCTGAAGCTTAGAGTCTTGATGCTCTGAGTCTGAGTTTTTGTATGCGACAGGAATTCTCTGCTACTTGTTAATATTCTTACGAATCTGCTCTAGTTCTTCATCGACTTCCCACTTCTGAAACTCAGCTTCTAAAGGGTCGGCACTGCGGCTATATTGCGTTGAGCTAGCACCGCGATCCCAGCCAATCGTGTCCCGAGAAGAGTTAGTGCTGGAAGTCCGGGCTTGTGCTTGAGCAGATTCTTTGAGTTCTTGCCGTTTGTGCTTAACCTGGAGTAAAAGTTCTTTTCCTTTGGTTAGGCGCTGCTTGACCCCTTCCATTTGTCCCCAAATTTGATTTCCCTGCCTTAATAACTCGGCTTCTCTTTCTCGGGCTGCGTCTGCCAAGTCTTGCCGATTAGCTTTTTCCGCTTTGCCAATTCTACCGTGCCAGGTTTGAATATCATTGGCGATCGCCAATACTTGCTCCTGTAGACTTTTTTCTTCTAGCTGGAGTCGAGCGATTAGCTTACTTGTATCTTGCTCTTGTTCTCGTAGCTGCTCTTCTAATGCCTGTAGTTCAAGATGAGGATTATCTCGTAAGAATTCGTCTAATCGCTCTTCTAGAAACTGATTGATATCATCAAATAAACCCATCTTGTATTTTATACCCTGTACTCTCAAATACCTGGCTTTATTATATGTAGCTACTCCTATATTAGAACGTTTCGCCCACTGATATAGACTTAACCTGTCCCTGATAGCTAATCTTAGCTCGCTGGTTGCCCACTGATTCTAAGAGCCAACCGTCAGTATTAATTTCTTCCCCAATCCAGACTCTTCTGGTTTTACCCTGCACTTTGACTAGAGCGGCAGAGCGATCGCCGCCTAATTCTAAAATACCGATCAGAGTATGATTAACTTGTGGCTTAGGAGCGATCGCTATCTGTTGTCCTGAATTACCGCTAATTGGCGTAGGTGCTGGTAGAGGAGGAGGTGCAGGAATAGGTAGAGGCTGAGTTTTTGTCGGCTGATGAGCAGGTTGCTGGGGAATGCTGCGGGGTGAGATTGCCACAGGAATGTTGCTTCTAACTGTTTGGGATGGAGTATAAACAGGGACATAGACTACTGACTCATTTGACTTTTTCTGAGCTAAAATTTCGCGGTCAATTTGTTCAAGAGATCGCTCCATATAGTCAATAAACTCTAGATCCCCTTGACTCAGCACAATATTTTTACCGCCCGTTAAAACTGTAAGTATCTTGTTGTTCTGATGTCCAAACACCCACCAGATCACAAATAGACAATAGCTACAGGCAAGGGCAAAAAGAATCTTGCCCAGATAGCTGCGCTTGTTAGACGAGGGGGGAGTTAAATCTGATTTGAGATAACCATCCGCACCAGAGTTGATAATCTCTGCCAAACTCAAGCTATAGTCACTTGTCGGCTGATACCAGTTAGTATCAATGGTCGTTGCCACATCAGCGGTGGGAATAATGGCGGAAGCAGTTACTGCTGCATGTGCCTGACTCTTGATTTCTACCTGAGCCTGGTTTACTGTTTGCTGTTGCCGACTAAAAGCTGCATCGCGATTGGATTCTCCTAAATCTGCTGGAAAATGACCACTGGAGACACGAGATAAATTCAGGCTATCAATAAAAGAAAACTTTTGAATTACTTGGCGATGACTGGCATCCCTCAGCATGGGTATTTGGCGGCTAAATTAACCTATCTAACATAAGCCTGTTACTTTCCTTCCACCATAGTGTTTCCCCACAAGTTAAACTGCTGCTTTACTTACTCGATAGTGTAATTACCTACTTGGGGACAATTTAGAGCCGAAAGCTGATTAACGCATAGCTGTGATAAGTAGGTCAACTAAATTAAACGTAACAGAAAGACCCCTTATTCTCCTAGTCCCCTAGTCCACTATTGCCCTATGCATGTTTATCGGCTTGATGTTTAATAAAGTGGAGTTAGTTAGTTGACTAATGGGAGCAGGAATCATTTCCCCCCGAAAGTCAATTAGCTGCACCAACACCAAATAAGCGAGGGCTATTAAAATCGAAATTGCCCCTGTGATCACCGCCACGATTTTTCCTTTATTCATGACTATTCAACATTCCTTAATATTCTTTTAATATTCTCTATTGTTTCACACAATTAAGATTATTAAATAAATCAGTAAAAAAGATTCCCCTGCCCTATTTTTAGGGACTGAGGAATCAACATTATGTTCAATTAAATCTTAAGTTTTAATTAATTATGTAATTAGTAACTACCATCCTTTCTCTGCTTGAGATAAGACATAAGTTGCTACATCATCAATCTGAGCATCGGTTAAGCGACCTTTGAAAGCTGGCATTGCATTCTTGCCGTTGTTTACTTGATACGTAATCGCGTCTAGAGAATTCATTTCGTATTTTTCTAAAGCGCTTTTCTGGAGAGTTTTTTCTCCCCGAATTACATTTCTGCCACCAGCATGGCAAGCCGCACAGTTAGCACTAAAAACCTTAGCGCCACTAGCAGCATCTCCCGCTAAAGCAGGAGTGGCAAGAGTAAACATCGTCACAGTCAATAACGCCAATAGTGTGGGTAAAAATCTAGCAAACATGGTTTCTCCTCAAAAGTACTAAATTGCAATGTTTTCAGCATCACAATTAACTTTTCATATTCGGTTATCCACCCAGCACAGTCAAAAGACAGTTAGTAGAACTTCTACACCTTGTCAAACTTCTATAGTATTATATTTATGAGGAGTTAAGCCCACTTAATAATCTAGTTAAATGCCAGATTTTAGGCAGTTAGATTTTTGAGTAATGTTTAGATTCGTTTTGGGAATCTCCTACTAAAAAAAATCATATTTGACGACGATAGAGAGTTGAAAAAAAATGACTAAAAGAATAAGTTTGTTATTGTCCGCACTTGTACTCATAGTATCTACTTTCTTCTTGGGCGTTAATCCCGCCGCTGCCGATACTGTTTCTGTAAAAATGGGTACTGACAGCGGGATGCTAAAATTTGACCCTTCGACTGTAACTATCAAAGCGGGAGATACCGTGAAATGGGAAAACAATAAAATGTCTCCTCACAACGTAGTTTTTGAAAGCGCTGCTGATAAATCCCACAAAAATCTTGTGTTTTCCCCTGGCGAAAGTTACGAAAGCACTTTTAACGAAGCTGGTGAATATTCATACTACTGTGAGCCTCATCGCGGTGCTGGCATGATTGGTAAAGTTGTAGTTCAGTAGAGCTACGAACTTGTTTGACTAGTTATTGCTGAACTAGCCCAGAATTGAAGAAATAGAGAGTGGAGGTGACTTACTTTTAGTTTGCCTCCCTTTTTTTGGTTAATATGAAAAAGACCATAAATGACCATAACCCCAAATACTTAAACGTTTTTCATATTTATTTTCAATTTAACTAATGGTAGACTTAAGCCCAGAAGAATTAGCCAGAGCCAAAAAAAATAATCTGACTCCCGAAAAATATGCTCGCCTCAAAGCAGAATCAAAAGCACCCTACAGAGGCTTACGAAAATTTTTCTACATTGCTTTTGGCGCATCGGGTTTAATCGGCGCTTTTGTCTTTTTAGCCAAGCTAGCGTCAGGACAAGATTTGGCTAACGACTTTCCTAATTTTGCTTTACAGGTGGGAGTAGTGGCGCTAATGGTTTTTCTATTTCGGATTGATAGGGTTAAAGATAAAGTTAGATAGAGCTTAGTTGAGAAAATATCGGCAATATCATTCTTGGCGACACAACAACTCGTAATCGTGCTGAATGAACAATTACCCTGCTTACTTTTTTGATTTTTATTCCCGTTTCTTTTGATGAGTTCCACCGTTAAACCTGCCAGAATTAGCCGTGTATTGCCAGATTCGATCGCCGAGGAGATTGGGTTTGAGACTGGTGATGCGATCGTTTCGATTAATCAGATTCAGCCACGGGATTTGATTGACTATCGGTTTCTCTGTAGCGATGAATACCTAGAGTTAGAGGTAGTAGATACTGCGGGAGATCTACACCAGATTGAGATCGAAAAAGATTACGATGAAGATCTCGGTTTGGAATTTGAAACGGCGTTATTTGATGGTCTGATTCAATGTACTAACCGCTGTCCTTTTTGTTTTATTGATCAGCAGCCTCCTGGTAAGCGTAAAAGCCTCTATTTTAAAGATGATGACTATCGACTCAGTTTTCTTTATGGTAGCTATCTAACCCTAACTAACCTAACGGAGAAAGAATGGCGACGAATCGAACAGATGCGTCTATCTCCCCTATTTGTTTCGGTACATGCAACTGAGCCAGAGGTCAGAATTAGCCTGCTAAAAAACCCTCGCGCAGGGCAAATTATGTCTCAACTGCAATGGTTTCAGTCACGTCGGCTACAAATCCATGCTCAAGTAGTAGTTTGTCCAGGAATTAACGATGGGGAACATTTAGAGCGAACTTTATTGGACTTAGCCTCTTTTAATCAGGGAGAGATGCCCACCGTTGCTTCGGCGGCGGTTGTCCCTGTGGGCTTGACTCGATTTCGCCCTCCAGAAGATGAGTTAAATCCTGTTAATCAACAAAAAGCGATCGAGGTAATTTCCCAAGTACAGCAATTACAGTCTAAGTTTAGGCAGCAGTTTGACAGTACTTTTGCTTGGTTAGCTGATGAATGGTTTTTAATCGCTCGCCAAGATGTCCCCCCAGAATCTCATTATGAAGATTATCCGCAAATTGGAAATGGAGTGGGTTCGATTCGCCTCTTTCTCAAACAGTTTCAGGCTACAGCACAAGAAATGTTACCCGATCGCCTTGAGCAACCATGTCGCTATACTTGGGTAGTGGGTAATGCAGTCGAACAGGCATTTCAGCCTTTAGTCCAACAGCTCAACCAGGTAGAAGGCTTGGAAATCAACTTAGTGGCGCTAAACAGCCAATATTGGGGGCAGGAAATAACTGTGACGGGCTTACTGACAGGACAAGATTTATTGGCAGGTTTACCCAATCAAGATTTAGGAGATGGGATTTTACTCCCTTCCTTAATGTTGAAACATGATGATACTAAGTTTCTTGATGATCTAACTGTGGAAGATGTGAGTAATCAGTTAAAGATAGCGATTTTTCCTGTTAGCGGTGTCGAAGAATTAATTAATCAATGTACGAGCAACCATAACGCTGTGTGTGGCTCATTGAGAGATTAAAAAAGAAAATTTTTTCATCTGGGAAGATAAAAGCTCTGACTCAAATAGAGCTTAAAGCTCAGAGCTAGTTAAATTAGCTTGCGGTAGCCCAGGAATAGGTAAATTGTTCCGATTGCGGTTGCCACCGTCACCGTTAGGAACAAACAGCATTTCGCCGCTGGTATAGCTTGAACCAAAGGTAGTCGCGAGACTCGATACTTGATTTATAGCGGACAGTAAATCTCGTTCTTGCAAGGTTGATAAGGGATGAATAAAAGTAGAAACAATAAAACCATCGGCGATCGCATATCGAGCATCTAGAGCAGTATGAAAATTTGCCAACATCATTTTTTGCATCTGTTCCCTGGTTAATTCTGTGGCACTGGCTACAGGGGTAAAAATTCGCATGCGATTGGCATTAGGATCGGCTAAAACCAAGATAGAAAGATCGTTAAGGGAAAATTGCCACCTACCTGGTTGGGCGGAAATATTCCTGATTTGCTCTCGTAAGATGCTATCTAAGCGATCAATATTCATGGGTTCAAGCGTGAATTCTGCTGGTGCTGGCTGCGCTGTAGCGACAGGGGCAAAACTATTTCCTTTAAAATTGATTAAAGAGATCGCCATGGCAAAACAAAACAACAAAGCCCACACTTTTCTTTTCATACTCTTTTCCTGCTCAATTATTTAGGTCATTTAGATGCCTGATTATCCCAGCTCTAGCTGAGAATAGTCTGAGTCGTCTAGTTTGTTATTAAAACGAAGGCGGAGGGCAGAAGGCGGTTAGTTTTAAAGGATACCTACATGCGGCTATATCTGCATTTCCCTCGTCTAAATCACGGTTGATGAGGATCGCTGTAGTCAGGATTGGTAATAAATTCCTCATCGGTTAGGCTTTGTAGGAAGGCAAGCAGATCGGCAATTTCTGATTCGCTAATGGTAAATCCTTTAATAAAACCACTTTTATAGGGATTTTCACTACCTGTTCCTGCCCATTCTCCCTCAGCAATTGTTCTCCCACCTGCTTGGTAATGAGCGATCGCCTCCCGTAAAGTTGCGACACTACCGTCGTGCATGTAAGGTGCGGTTAAGGCGATATTTCTGAGGCTAGGGGCTTTAAACCTTCCCATATCCTCTTCTGACAGAGTAATCTCCTTAATCCCAACATTCTCTGGCGGATAGCTACCGTTACCGTCAATATTGTACAAGCCCGTATTGTGAAATGCTTTTTCTGTAAACGCTAAATTTTCGTGTTTGGTAGAATCGCTAAAGTTAATCCCACTGTGACAGTGAAAACATTCTGTTCGTTCGCTGTTAAACAGTTTCTCTCCTCTTTTTGCCGCAGCAGAAATAGCTCCAGTTTCCCCCTGATAACGATAGCGATCATAGGGAGATTTAAATGATACAAGGCTTCTTTGAAAACTGGCGATCGCTTTAGTCAAATTACTAATGTTTACTGGTTGTGGCTCATCAAACGCCTCTGTAAACATCCGCTGATAATCAGGATCGTTTTGTATCCAGTGGATCATTTCCTCTTCCTTCCCTACCATGCCCATTTCAACTGGATGTTCGCCGAAAATAGGAATTAAAGCCTGATTTTCTAGGCTGGTCATCAAAGGATTTGCCCAGGTTAAAACAGAACTATAGGCAACATTTGCCAAACCCATAGAGTTTTTAGCATGGGATTCATTGGTTGAACCAAGAGCCACTTTCCTGCCGTCGGTAAAGGCTAAAGCTTGCTTATGGCAAGAAGCACAGGAATATTCGCCCGTAATCGATAACCTTGTTTCATAGAATAGGTGTCTGCCCAACTCTACCTTGCTGGCATTCATCGGATTATCTGCGGGAACAACGGGTTTCGGTGTCCACTCTGGTAAATTCCATTCATATTCCGTTGTCGCGGCGGCGGTAGTTAGCACACGCCCATCCATTGCCATCACTCGGCTCAAACCAATCGACAGGCAGATAGATAGGATAAAAGCCACCATTAGGTTCAGAATACGTTGACGCAGCCTAATAAAGTTATCTCCCATATTAACTAGTAATTACACTCTCGAAATTAGCAAACAGTATCAGGCAAAATTAAGAGCAATCTGCCTGTACTTATATTGCAGTATCTATTTATTTGATTTTTATTCTACAAAGAAAAAATATTGTCCTGATTCCCCTACTCTAGTTTCCGCCAGATTAAGATTTTGCAAAATCGGCATACAGTCACTATCTTCAAGAGAAGACATACAGCCGTTGGGAGTATTTGCCTGGTTGACGCTCAAGTCGCTTTGAGCCAAGAGTTCACCCAGATCAGCAATAACCACATCATCTTCTGGATCGAAGTCTTCTAGCATTACCTGAACCCGATTGGGGTTAGCACAGCTAAATAGATTACTTTGGGTAGATTCGCTACATCCAGTACTGCCTAAGTGGATTAAATAATCATTACTACTCGTGTGATTATGTTCTTTGTGGCTACCTCCACCATGGTGATCATGACTTCCTGCCTGACTAGTATGAGTACTGCTAGTTTGACTATGAGTACCTTTGCCGTTCTGGAAAATGCTTGCTTGTCTGCTGGTTTGGTGAGTATGGTGTCCGTCTGTACTGCTGTTACGAGTAGACTGCTGATTAATTAAGATTCCTTGCCCCTCGGTACTGGTGCTGACGGTCGTAATTGCTGATTCGGTCTCCAAATCTACCCTTAAAAACTTGTAGCCCCCCTGCCAATTCCACCACATCGAAGTTAAATTTAGAGGCGAAGGAGCGATCGCTGCATCGTTATGATTGAGTTCTTCTGGAACTCCTAGGGTAAATTGCAGACTTTGATAGTCCCCTTCGGGAACTGTGCCGAACACCTCGGTATTTATTGCCGCCGTACCGTTATCGCAAGTGCCTGTGCCATCCTCGAAATCTAGTAAAACAGTGTTCTCATACTGCCATTTGCCGTCCTGTTCTAACTCGACTGGAATAGCATTTCCCGCATCGTCAATTAGAGCCAGGTCGGATACATAGAAACGGAAGTCTTTAGGAGTGATGGTAGATTCTTCTGTGCCAACCCCATCATAGCTTTCGCCACAGGCAAACTCTGACTCACCAACATAAGCTGCAAAATTAATTGAGACTTCTTTAATATCTGACTGAGCCTTGCTCATACCAGCCATAAGCAAGGTAATTGTCGAAGCCAATAATAGAGATTGAGATTTTTTAGCAAATGAAAATAGCATTTTTTTTAGCAGCTTGATGATTAATATTGAGTAGCTTTTTACTTTAGCTTTGGAAATAACTTCAAATTCTAAAATAAAATTATTGCTCTTGTCCAAAGACAACCTGTAGAACTAACACCGTGTCTAGATAGAAATCCCTACTTTCTCAAAGACAGGGCAAACGATAGTATTTAACTGTTGTCTTAGACTCATATTTTGATCAAGAAAAAAATGCAAACAGAATCCAGTTTAGACAAAAAAAAGCTGCTTTCCGCGCTGGCTCATGGTTCGGTATTTATTAGCACCTTAGTCCTATCTATCGGTATTCCCATCGCCATTATGACCGTTTCTGAGGATAGCGTAATTAAAGACAATGCTAAAGAAGCAATCAATTTTCACCTCAACGTGTGGCTAATTGGGGCAATTATCGGCGTAATGTCCTTTTTCTCCTTCGGACTAGCTGGCTTTGTTCTTGGTCCAATTTGGCTAGTAGCTCACTGGGGTTTGTCTATTTGGGCAATTATCCAGTGTCTCCAAACCCCAGAGCAAGCTTTTCGCTATCCCTTTATTTTCCGTGTTGTCTAGCAATAAGTTCCTGAATTACATATTGAGAACTACATGGTAAACATTAGCCAAGTTCCGATTACAAAGACAATATAGGCGATCGCCACAATAGTATAGGCAGCAGTGTTAGTAATCATAGTTGTTTCACTCCCAATAGTTTGATTCAGCCAATGATGCTAACACCCGCTTTTGGTAGTTCAGGTATATGACTATACAATAAATTTAATATTTACTTAATTATTTTCAGCGATACAGAAGTTAATTTTTTGTTTCAAACTTCTCATATTAGTAGAAGCATTGAATTGAAGGAGCGACTACTATCGCGATGCGGAAGTAATGAGTAAGATATCGTCAGAGTTTCAGGGTGAACAAATGGTTACTTTATTTCTGCCTACTGACTCTAGTCTCATAACACTAGTTTTACATTGCCTGAGGTGCGGCTAGATTCAGCTTGGCTTGCAGTATCTTCTCTAACCAAAATCTTACTAGGGCGATTAACCTTAAACGAGCGATCGCTTTTGAGGGATATTTTTGCCTTACCTCCCCTAAAAAACGGCATTCAGCTAGGAAGATGGCGATAGCGCGGCTGAAATTTAAAGCTAGTTTTGACCAGTAATGCTCGGGATGATTTTCCGGCCAAGAGTCGCTTAATCTTAGTAGCTGCTCCAGCAGATCAAGTTCACTAGTTTGGGTTAACAATAAGTTATTTTGTTCATCTAACCAGGAGATCAACGACGGCTGTTCAATTTGCCAAGTAGTTGCCCCTGCGTTGAAAGATAGACGAATCAGCTTTTCTCTTGCACCTAGACGTAAAAGACTGCAACAACGAGCATGAATATATTGGGGAAAGAATAATGAGGATGAGGCGAGAGATTCTGTTCCAGCAGCAATATCCTGCTTAATCCCCTGTTGATAATTGCTTAATAAAAGTTGGATATTAACGGGCGATCGCTCTAACCATCTAGCAATTAATTTAGCATCCAGATAAAAATTTAGCCAACCCGTAGTGACAATTTCGACTAATAGTTCACACTTGAGACTTTGATTGGGACTTGAACGAGAATTGTCTGTTGTTGATGCCATCAAATTACCTAATTCTTGCACAATCACTGAGGCTGTTTTTTGACAACTGGCGGAAAGAGATAAGCCCAGGGGACAACCATAGGTAATTAGAGGCAATTTTGCTGGAGAAAAATAAATTTCATGATTTTTGCAATAGGCTAAACTTTTTTGTCGGCTCAAAATAGTAATTTTTTCAGTGAGCATTGCTGCCATAAGCTTTTGTTCAATTTGAACATTAAACTTTTGTTGATACAAGTCCAAAATTGACCGCAGTTCTTGTTTTAATAGATTCTTAAGCGAAATACCTAGTTTTTCCTGATCAAGTCGTAGTTTAAAAAAGTTATGTGAATTAGTATTTTTTGATACATTGCTATACATGTAAAATCAAATATGCGTCGATGTTTTATCTAGCCTCTCACTATGGAATTTGCCGAAAACTTGTCCGAGGAATCCAACCCTACTTTTACCTGGCAAAATATTATTGACTGGGCGCAAACTCATTATCGCGATCGTATTTTTGCTAAAGATGAGCAAATACCTTCCCGCCCACAATTAATATATCTCGTTAATCAGGGAGCAGTTCGTCTGGTTAGTCAGACTCAAAATTCCCCGTCAGAGACTATCGATATTATCTCAGAGGAATCGGAACTAGACTTATTAGAAGAGTCCTTTTTGGGTTTCGTCGGCGAAAAGAAAGCATTTGAAATTATTGCGGAGTCCAACTTTAGCGTCACTGCCTATGCCCATGTCGATCAGACTCAGGTAGCCTGGCTATATTGGCAGGATTTAGACAACTGGCCTGGTTTTCAGCAGCAGCTATATGAAGTTTTCCGCTATCAGCATCAGCGTAAATTGCTCTGGCTCAGTGCTTTAGGGCAGAGAAAGACTATTGATCGCTTGACTAGCTTTTTAACCCTGCTAATAGAAGAATATGGGGTTGCACAAGACCGAGACTGCTGTTTACCTTATACCTTAACTCATGCTCAAATCGGTAGTGCGATCGGCTCAACTAGAGTTACTGTTACTAGACTAATGGGAAAACTGCGCCGTGAGGGCGTAATCAATGTTCTCAGCGATAATTCTATCTGCATTAACCGTCTCAAACTTGCTCAGACAGATAACAAATAACGGCGTTGCTTATTAGGCATTCATTAACGCCCAAATAATCAGAAGTTTAAATAATTTTAGTCAAAATATTGGCAGAAAATAGCCTCAATTTTGCACCTATTTTGTAGTTGCTAGCAAATTATTTTCTTCTAAGTGTGAAAAATATCTTAAGATTGACAAGTAAGAAGTCTTACTTTCTTAAAAACTTACTATTTGACAAAAATATAAATTAGGGAGAATATATATGGCGCTCGTCCCAATGCGTTTGCTTTTAGAACACGCTGCTGAAAACAGCTACGGTATTCCTGCTTACAATGTTAATAACATGGAGCAGATTATCTCCATTATGGAAGCTGCGAATGAAGCTGATAGCCCTGTTATCCTACAGGCTTCTCGTGGTGCGCGCAAATATGCCGGAGAGAACTTCCTACGCCATTTGGTTTTGGCAGCAGCAGAAAGCTACCCTCATCTACCCATTGCTATGCACCAGGATCATGGTAACAGCCCTGCGACCTGTTATTCCGCGATTCGTAACGGTTTCACTAGCGTTATGATGGATGGTTCTCTTGAAGCCGATGCCAAAACTCCTGCTAGCTTTGAATACAACGTCAACGTTACCGCAGAAGTAGTAAAAGTAGCCCACTCTGTTGGTGCATCCGTTGAAGGCGAACTAGGGTGCTTGGGTTCACTAGAAACTGGTCAAGGTGAAGCAGAAGACGGACATGGCTTTGAAGGTACATTGAGCAAAGATCAGCTATTGACTGATCCTGATGAAGCAGTAGAATTCGTGGAGCGCACTCAGGTAGATGCTTTGGCTGTTGCTATTGGTACTAGTCATGGTGCATATAAATTTACGCGCAAACCTACTGGCGAAATTCTCGCGATTAGCAGAATTGAAGAAATTCACCGCCGTCTACCCAACGTTCACTTGGTAATGCACGGTTCTTCTTCCGTACCTCACGAGTGGATTGAGATCATTAATGCTCACGGTGGTAAGATTCCCGAAACTTATGGTGTACCTGTAGAAGAAATTCAAAAAGGCATCAAGAGTGGTGTTCGTAAAGTTAACATCGATACTGATAACCGTTTGGCTATCACTGCTGCTATTCGTGAAGCGGCTGATAAAGATCCTGCTAACTTTGACCCCCGCCATTTCCTCAAGCCTTCTATTGCCTACATGAAAACCGTCTGTCTCAGACGTTATGAAGCGTTTGGTACTGCTGGTAATGCAAGCAAAATCAAGCAAGTTTCCCTAGATGACTATGCTGCTAAATATGCTAAAGGCGAATTGTCTACTAGTGGCAAAACAGCTGTCACTGCATAATTATTAATAGTTATTGGCAGTTAAACAGACTTGCTGTTAATTGACTAGATTGACTAGTTGATAACGGGGCGTATATATGCCCCGTTAATATCTATACAGAATAATCACTTAAACAAGTTAAGACATCTAATTCAAGATATCTCCACCCATTAGACGACGGTAACGAATCTCTAACTCTTTTTTCAGATAAGGATGATTTTCTAATAATCTATCCGCAGCAATAATCTTTTCCGCTGCTTGTCTTGCCAAGTTTAACACCTCCTGATCTTCTACCAGGCTTGCTAGGGCAAAATCGGGTAGTCCTGACTGACGTGTCCCCAACACCGCACCTGGCCCTCGAAAGCGCATATCTGCTTCGGAAATAAAGAAACCGTCTTGGGATTCTTCCAACACAGCTAAACGCTGTCTGGCTTCAATATTCTTGGTACTGCTCATCAAGAAACAATAGGACTTGCTGCTACCGCGACCAACTCGTCCCCGTAGCTGATGTAGCTGCGACAGACCAAAGCGTTCGGCATGTTCAATGACCATAACAGTAGCATTGGGAACATCCACACCCACTTCAATTACGGTGGTGGAGACAATGATTTGACATTCATTATCGCGGAAGGAAGTTAGAGCAGCATCCTTATCGGCTGAACTCATACGACCATGCAACAGGGCAATCTTGAATTCAGGAAAAATCACCTCCGATAAACGCTGATGTTCTTCTGTAGCTGCCTTGAGGTCTAGTTTCTCTGACTCTTCAACTAAAGGAAAAATTATATAAGCCTGTCTTCCCTGAGCAACTTCGCGACGAATTAAATCATAGACTTTTTTGCGGTCGCGCCCCTGCTTCATCATCGTCTTGATTGCCTGTCTACCAGGAGGTAATTCATCAATCTGGCTCACGTCTAAATCGCCATGCAGGGTTAACGCTAGAGTACGGGGAATTGGTGTAGCAGTCATAGTTAAGACATGAGGCGACTTTCCCTTGCCCAACAAACGCGCTCGTTGCTGCACTCCAAAACGGTGCTGTTCGTCAATTACCGCTAAACCAAGCTTAGGGAATTTTACTGGGTCTTGAATCAATGCGTGAGTGCCAACTAGAAGAGGTAATTCGCCATTTTGCAGTTGAGCATGAATCTCTCGCCGTTTCGCCGTTTTGGTTGAGCCGGTAAGCAATTCTACGGGTAGATGGAGCAGATTGAACCAGGTAACTAATTTGCGATAATGCTGTTCTGCTAGTACTTCTGTCGGTGCCATTAATGCAGCTTGATAGCCAGACTGAATTGCGGCGAGGATGGCGTATACTGCCACAATAGTTTTTCCTGAACCGACATCTCCCTGTACTAAGCGATTCATTGGCGTATCGGCTTTGCCTAAATCCTGAAAGATTTCAGCGACAACTCTTTGTTGAGCATTGGTTAGGGTGAAAGGCAGTATTTGATCAAACTGTTCGATTAACTCGCCTTGAGGGGCAAAACTAGCGCCTGACTGATTCTGCTTGAGTAATTGGCGGCGTTGCAAAAAGCCAAGCTGGAGATAGAAAAACTCATCAAATACTAATCTGCGTCTGGCATGGACTAATTCTGACTGACTTTCTGGATAGTGAATACAGGCGATCGCATTTTTTAATTTAACCAAGCCATATACTTCTCGCAGTTCCTTGGGGAGAGGGTCGGGCAACTGAGCAGCAGCAGGTAAAGTAGCTATTACTGACTTTCTTACAGTATCGGCAGGAACGCCTTCCGTTAAAGGATAAACAGGCAGCAACCGTCCTATTTTGATCGACTCAATACTTGCCCCCACACCGTCTAACACTTCGATTTCGGGCTTGTCTAAAGTAATGCCATATTTATTCTGTTTAACCAGTCCTGATGCCGCCACCACTGAACCAACAGGAT
>JBCCNG010000026.1:0-15709 GCA_039025955.1 Cyanobacteria bacterium P01_C01_bin.72
AAACGATATGCTCCTATTCTTAAAACTGTTGGCATTTTGACAATATTACCAATACTGTGTTTCGGCTAATTCTCATACCAGATTGATTCGATTTGCTTAACAATCGATTTTGCTTTAAGTAACTGTTTCTCATCCAAAACAATAGTGACATGACCGAGCTTTCTACCTGGATGAGATGTTTTGCCATACCAGAGAACAAAAGAATTAGGCATAGCTAAAGTGCGATGCCTTCGGCTAGCTTCGCGATTGCCAGCAAAAAAATTTTTGTACCATATCTAAAATTGACTTCGAGGTGCTGGAGCGCCTCTTAATAATCCCTCTGTACTCAAATCTTCGTTGATTTCTTCCCAGTGAATACCATAACCACCACCACATATTGACCATGCTTTTCTCTGTTCTGGTGTGGCTGCGAGGAGTCTGGGATACCAAGTTAGAGGAACAAGAATAGTTCTACCATCCATAATATCTACACTAATAGTGTCTTCTGTGAAATAGACATCTTGCACTCTTTCATCGACTTTAATTACTGAAATACTCATTCCACGACTTAATTATTTCAATCTGATTTTCTTTTACTAATGATTCTAACTTTCTTAGCTCTTTACCTCTGAAGCCAATATTTTTAGATAAAGACACTGGATCTAACCAAAATTTCGCCGAGAAATTATCTCTGTCGATATGAACGTGAGGAGGTTTAGTTAGGCTCGTGACTATAAAAGTAAAAACGATATGCTCCTATTTTTAAAACCGTTGGCATTTTGACAATCTTACCAATTGTGTTTTTCGGCTAATTCTCATACCAGATTGATTCGATTTGCTGAACAATTGATTTCGCTTTAAGTAACTGTTTCTCATCCAAAATAACAGTAGCGTGACCAAGCTTTCTACCAGGATGAAATGTTTTACCATACCAGTGAACAAAAGAATTCGGCATAGTTAAAATGCGATCGCGTTTTGCTTGGTAATTAGAATTAGACTCCTCAAAACCCAGCAGGTTAACCATTACCGCCCCCGCAGATTTTAAAGCCGTAGAACCCAAAGACATTCCTGTAACCGCCTGTAGCTGCATCGCAAATTGAGAAGTTTCACAGCCGTCTAAAGTGTAGTGTCCTGAATTGTGAGTGCGGGGGGCAATTTCGTTAACTAAGATGCGGTTCTCTTTAGTAAGAAAGAACTCAATTCCGAATACACCAACTACCTCTAACTTATCTAAAATTTTACAGGCGATCGCCTTAACTTCTGCTGCTACTTCCTGAGTCACATCAGCAGGGGTAATCGTCCAGTGACAAACCTGATTCTGCTGGTAGGTTTCAGTTACAGGATAAATAGCAGTGTCTCCCACAGTATTGCGCGCTGCAATAATCCCTAACTCATGCTCAAAGGGAATAAATTCTTCAATCAACAATTCGGTTAGAGGAACATTTTTAGCTAAAGCGGCTAGCTCTTGAGCATTTTTAATGATAAAAGTCCCCTGTCCATCGTAGCCGTGGCGACGGGCTTTGAGGACGACAGGCAAACCATGGTTAGACTCAATTTCTTTTTCAGTTAGCCCCAGGCTAAATTTTGGTACAGGAACACTAATACTTTGGAGATACTGACGCTGATCGTATTTATCTAGCAGGGGCGCAAGGGTACTTAAAGTTGGTTGAAATAGGATACCCTGGCTCGCAACTTTTTTTAATGCCAGGAGGTCAATAAATTCGTTCTCAAAAGTAATCACATCAGATGCTTGAGCCAGCTTTTCTGTCGCCATGGCATCATCCACATTGCCTATTACAACTTCTTTAGCTCGATTAACGGCAGGATCTTCCTGGCTCTGAGCTTGCACAATCAACTCCAGACCTAAACCTGGCGCTTCTGCTCCCATCATCCAAGCCAACTGACCACCGCCAATTACCCCTACCCGATTGCTTGTCATATTATTTAGCCTATTTGAAAGTCTCTATCTCTTCTCAAATTGGGCAATTTTTACTTTTGCTCAATCTATTGCAATATTTCTTAACAACGCTCAAAAGAAGCTTAAAAATCATCCAAAATCCACTCCGAAATCCGCTCTCCCAAGTCAAGCTGAATGCTCACTGCTTTACCTAATCTCGGGCGCTCTTTTGTCTCCTCAATGTAAGACTGTATCTGCTCTACACCGTTCCAGCCATTAATATAATTGGCGATCGCATTAAGATTTTCTAGATACTGCTGTTCGGAAAGGGGGAAAGAGGCTTGTTCCAAGTATTTCCACATCACCTGGACATAAATTTTGCCTCTAACTTTTCTGAGCTGCATGTCGTAGGAGCAGCCCCACTTGGCTAACAAAAGTTGATGTAATTGTGCGCCTGTCATCATGTTTCTCTTAATAAACCCACTGACCCTGAGTGGAATGGATTCTCAATCTCTGTAATAATTTAATACATTGGTTCGAGATCGCCTTTATTAATTCAGGGTAACGGCGATGCCCAGCATCTGACCGTCCTGTATTGCTACTCTAGTAGACTATAAATCTGGACTCGCAACTGTTAACTTTTAAGGCGGAGAATATTATAAATTCTTTAGCATCAAAGACTTTTAGACATTTCCCTGTCATCATCAGTTTACAAAAAAATACAATTTATCACTATGGCTCAATCTTCTAGTTCTAACATCCCGCAGATGGGTGACGATAACGCCCCTGACTTAGGACGTAGACAATTTATGAATTTACTCACCTATGGCTCGATTACAGGAGTAGCCCTTGGTGCTTTATATCCCGTCGTTAATTACTTCATTCCCAACACTGGTGGTGGTGCGGGTTCAGGGGTAACAGCAAAAGACGCTTTGGGTAACGATATTATTGTCAGTGAGTTTTTAGACACTCACCAAGCAGGCGATCGCACTTTAGCTCAGGGCTTAAAAGGCGATCCGACCTATGTTGTCATCGAAGGAGACTCTACCCTACGCAATTACGGGATCAATGCCGTTTGTACTCACCTGGGCTGTGTCGTTCCCTGGAATGCTAGCGAGGACAAATTTATGTGTCCCTGTCATGGTTCTCAGTATGATCAGACAGGTAAAGTCGTTAGAGGTCCCGCTCCATTATCCCTCGCCCTTGCTAAAGCTGAAGTACAGGATGACAAGCTAATCTTTAGCGAATGGACTGAAACCGATTTTCGTACTGGCGAACAACCCTACTGGGCGTAATGTGATAGAGATCAAAAATGAGAGACAAGGAATGAGGAAATAGCTAAATTTCCCGTTCGAGAATTTACATTTTTTGCCTGAAAACAGATATTAATCGTATATTTAACCCTTTTGAGATTGTCAATCTAACAAATGAGAACATTGAAACCATTGGCACTACTGAAGTTTGCCAAGGACATAATTACTAAATCTACTGTAGTGGCGATCGCTACTGTCGCTATTTTCTTTGCCAGCGATCTTGCTGTATCTCAGTCTGCGGCGGCATATCCTTTTTGGGCGCAACAAACTGCACCAGAGACTCCGAGAGAAGCAACAGGCAGAATCGTCTGCGCTAACTGCCACCTAGCGGAGAAAGAGGCAGAAGTAGAAATCCCCCAGTCAGTTCTACCCGATACAGTATTTGAAGCTGTAGTTAAAATTCCTTACGATTTAGCTAGTCAGCAGGTATTAGGCGATGGTTCTAAAGGCGGTTTAAACGTCGGTGCGGTATTGATGCTACCCGACGGGTTCAAAATTGCCCCAGAAGACCGTATTCCTGAAGAAATGAAGGAGAGAACTGGCGGTCTCTATTTCCAAGAATATAAAGAAGGCGACGATAATGTCGTATTAGTTGGACCTCTTCCTGGGGAACAATATCAAGAAATTACCTTCCCCGTACTTTCTCCTAACCCCAAAACTGATAAAAACATCAACTTTGGAAAGTATGCCGTTCACTTAGGCGCCAACCGTGGTCGAGGTCAGGTATATCCGACTGGTGAACCCAGCAACAACAATCAAATCAAGGCTTCGGCTACAGGTACAATTGTGGCGATCGCTCCTCAAGAAGCAGGTGGCTACACTATCGATATTGATACAGAAGAGGGTACTGTTACCGATACTATTCCCGCAGGACCTGAACTAATCGCTACCGAAGGGCAGAAAATTGCCGCAGGTGATGCCCTCACTAGCAATCCTAACGTGGGTGGCTTCGGTCAAATGGATACTGAAGTAGTCTTACAAAGCCCTGCACGTATTGGCGGCTTGATGGCTTTTGCTGGTGGTATTATGATTTGCCAAATCTTGCTAGTTCTGAAGAAGAAACAGGTAGAAAGAGTTCAAGCAGCAGAACTGGAATTTTAAGTGATTCCTTTTTGCAGGCAATATTAGTTGAATTACTTGAAGACAGGTTCGGCACCTGTCTTTTTAATTGTCAACATCAGAGAAGATACGTAGAGGTGAACTTGAGCGGATGATGATCGCCTGATTGAAACCATCATAACCAGTACATAGTTCTTAATAATTACCCTCATAAAGCCCGAAAAGTTTTAATCTAAAAGCTGAAGTATAAGTAAACACCTAATAAAAAATAAACATGAGTGTAACGGCAAGTGGTGGCAGTTCGTTAGCCCGTCCTCAACTCTATAAAACGGTGGCGGTATCGGCAATTTTGCAGGCAGAGCAACAAGACCGCTATTTAGAAAAGGGCGAACTCAAAGAATTAACAGCATATTATAAATCTGGTTTCCAACGCCTTGATATAGCTCAAACTATTACCAACAACGCAGATATTATTGTCTCGCGAGCGGCAAACCGTATCTTTACAGGCGGCTCTCCTATGTCTTATCTGGAGAAGCCTCCAGAAGTTGAAGAGATGGTGATGGTTACTCCTGGTGGTAATACAAATATCCCAGGAGAATTAGTCGTCGAGCAAAAATCAGAGAAGTCTGATAGCAGCAGTAACAGTAACTTACTACAGGCATTTAAAGGGTTATTTGCTGGTGGAGCGGGTGCTGTCCCAGCTAATTTCCGACCAATCAGCATATCTCAGTACGGACCAAGCAACATGCAGAAGTCTCTGCGGGATATGTCTTGGTTCTTACGCTATATCAGCTATGCCATTGTGGCTGGTGATCCTAATATTCTGGTAGTCAACATTAGAGGTCTGCGAGAAATTATCGAGCGAGCTTGCTCTAGTGCAGCAACAATTGTTGCTTTGCAGGAAATGCGGGCGGCAACCAAGGATTATTTCCGTAAAGATCAGGATGCAACAGACATCATTACTCAATACTTTACGGTAGCGATTTCGGAATTTGAAGCACCGACTCCTTCAAACAAATTGCGTCAAAGTAAGTCTGGGGACAAGCAAGGTTTACAGCTTCCCCAGAGTTACTTCAACGCTGCCGAAAATCGTCAGAAGTTTGTGATGAAACCTGGTCTGTCTACCTTAGAGAAGCAGTCTGTAATCAAAGCAGCCTATAGACAGATTTTTGAGCGCGATATTACCCGCGCCTATGGTCAATCTATTTCTTACCTAGAATCTCAGGTTAAGAATGGCGATATTTCCATGAAGGAGTTTGTGCGCCGTATTTGTAAATCTGAGCTGTATCGTAAGCAATTTTTTGAACCGTTTATCAATAGTCGTGCCTTAGAATTAGCTTTCCGCCATATTCTTGGTCGAGGTCCTTCCTCCCGGGAAGAAGTCCAAGATTATTTCTCCATTGTCTCCGAGAAAGGCTTGGCTGGTTTGGTGGATGCTTTAGTTGATTCTAAAGAGTATGCCGATTACTTTGGTGAAGAAACTGTTCCTTATCTCCGTGGTCTGGGTCAGGAAGCCCAGGAATGTCGTAACTGGGGGATGCAGCAAGATCTGCTCAACTACAGCGCTCCCTTCCGCAAAATACCTCAGTTTGTCACTACTTTTGCCCGTTATAATCGTCCTCTACCAGAGCAGCATGTTTATGGTTCAGGAAATGATCCCTTAGAGATTCAATTCGGGGCAATCTTTCCTAAGGCAACCCGTAATCCCAGCACTAGTCCCGCGCCGTTCAACAAAGATACTAAGCGGCTGTTGATTCATCGCGGTGCAGGAATAAATAATCAGAACAGCAACCCGGCTGCTAGACCTCAGTTACCTGGTTCGTTGGGAGCGAAGGTATTCCGACTTAATAATCAGTTACCAGGGGCTAGCAACGCTGACAGTGTTAACTTTGGCGAAAATTCGACTCAAGCCGTCATTCGCGCCGCCTATCGTCAAGTGTTTGGGCGAGATGTTTATCAGGGTCAGGAGATCAGGGTGGCGGAGAATAAGCTAGAGAATGGTGATATAACCCTGCGGGAGTTCATCCGCGCTCTAGCCAAGTCCGATACTTTTCGTAATCTCTACTGGACATCGCTATATGTAACCAAAGCTGTAGAGTATATTCATCGCCGCCTTTTAGGTCGTCCAACCTATGGTCGCCAAGAAATTAACCAGTACTTTGATATCTGTTCTAAGAAAGGTTTTTATGCCCTAGTTGATGCCATAATCGACTCAGATGAGTACACCGAGGCATTTGGGGAGGATACTGTTCCTTATGAGCGTTATCTAACCGCTGGTGGTTTACAGTTGCGGAAGGCTCGCCCCGGTGCGATTGAGGAAGGTATTGGCGCTAATGTCGAAGTGGATGAAACTCCTCGCTTTGTAGAACTGGGTCAAATCAGCAGTTTCCGTACTGACCCAGAAGTCAAGCAAAAAGTTGCACAAGGGGTCAGCGCCCAGCGTACTCAAAGCAAGATCTTCAAGCTGACTACTACTAGTGATAAAGTCGCCGTCAAGAACGTCATTAAAGCTGCTTACCGTCAGATATTTGAGCGGGATATCGATCCTTATGTGGTTGATACTCAATTTGCTGTTTTAGAAAGCCGCCTGGGCAACGGTGAGATTAACCTCAAAGAGTTTATTGAAGGCTTGGGTTGCTCTGAGCTATACCTCAAAGAATTCTATACTCCCTATCCCAATACTAAGGCGATCGAGCTAGGAACGAAGCATTTCTTGGGACGCGCCCCCGTAAACCAAAAAGAGATTCAGAAATACAACAAAATTTTGGCATCTCAAGGTTTAAAAGCTTTTATTGGCGCAATGGTAAACAGTATGGAATATGTGCAGGTATTTGGTGAGGACGTTGTTCCCTATCGCCGCTTCCCCACTCTTCCTGCTGCCAACTTCCCTAATACAGAGAAGCTATACAATCGCTTGACGAAGCAAAGTGATGAGATTGTTGTTCCTAGCTTTGATACGATCAAAACTACTTCTAGGTAAAGCTTAAGGGCGATCGCAGAATAGAAAAGTCTCGTTAATCAATTACCTGGTTTGCTATGTTGTTCGCAGCATAGCAAATGGTGGCTTGATTAATTGCGCATAACATCCTCTAAACCTACCAATTAATCTGGAACAAGATTAATCAGTATTTCCTAAGACAACGTTAAATTATGTTAAGAAAGAGTAATTAAGTGCAACGAAATATCAGATTATGGTTAAGTTGGGCAATTTTTATGTCAATAGCTAGCAAGCCATAATCATTGGTTATGTAGGCTATAGAGCATTTTAGTCTCAGATTACTTAGAATAGTAATAGCAACTCTAATATTGTAGAAAAATTACTCTATGTAAAGCTTTGTTGGTAAGTTGGCGATGGTTAGCAGATTAGTTTGAACAAGTTGCAATACTAATCTGTAGCAGAAAGCTAGAAACTAGGTCGCAAAACAGAGTAATCTATAACCTAGAGGTTTTTCGGTCACTGCGAAATTTGGGTGATACAAAGCCTGATTTAAGCATTGTCATATTACTAGATTTTTTGCTTTTGAAGATAAAAAAATCTGTTAATGCTGGCAGCCTAGAAAAATCCAAGCTACCGACAAAAAGGTAATTTATCCATTTAATTTCATCTTCTTTGGGGAGGAATCCATCGATGAGTATAGTCACGAAATCCATCGTGAATGCAGATGCTGAGGCTCGTTATTTGAGTCCTGGTGAACTAGACAGAATTAAATCTTTTGTTACTAGTGGTGAAAGCCGCCTGCGTATCGCCCAAACTCTCACAGAGTCTCGCGAGCGTATTGTTAAGCAAGCTGGTAATCAGCTATTCCAAAAGCGTCCTGACGTTGTTTCTCCTGGCGGCAACGCTTATGGTGAAGAAATGACTGCAACTTGCCTGCGCGATATGGATTACTATCTACGTTTGATTACTTATGGTGTAGTAGCTGGCGACACAACTCCAATTGAAGAAATTGGTTTAGTTGGTGCGAAAGAGATGTATAAGTCTCTTGGTACTGATGTGGGCGCAATGGCTCAAAGTATCCGTGAAATGAAAAACGTAGCAACTTCCATGATGTCTGGCGATGACACAGCTGAAGCTGCTGCCTACTTCGATTACGTAATCGGAGCTATGCAGTAATAGGCAATGCCTAGCTTCCCCTATAACCTAGTAACAATTTTTTTCAAAAATACACTAACTTATCAGTGTTAAACAGTTTAAGACTCGGTATGATACGGAAATAAAACTATGCAAGACGCAATTACCTCTGTAATTAATTCAGCTGATGTTCAAGGCAGATACCTCGACGGTGCTGCAATGGACAAGCTAAAAAACTATTTTCAAACTGGTCAATTAAGAGTACGTGCTGCTAGCGTAATTAGTGCTAATGCTGCTAGCATCGTTAAAGAAGCAGTAGCAAAATCCTTGCTCTATTCTGACGTTACTCGTCCTGGTGGCAACATGTATACGACTCGTCGTTACGCAGCTTGTATCCGCGACCTAGATTACTATCTCCGTTACTCCACTTACGCTATGCTAGCTGGAGATCCCTCCATCCTAGACGAACGTGTATTGAATGGTTTAAAAGAAACTTATAACTCTTTGGGAGTTCCTGTTGCTTCTACTGTTCAAGCAATTCAAGCGATGAAAGAAGTAACTGCAAGCCTCGTTGGTGCTGATGCAGGGAAAGAAATGGGTGTTTACTTCGATTATATTTGCTCTGGTTTAAGCTAGTTCAGAATCGTCAGGTAAGTTGTTTGAGATAGCGATGAGCTCAAAGCTCCGCTAAAGACAAACACGTAGATTCGGGAAGTCTAGAGTGAGTGCTAGTTCCAACAAAGCTTAGTTTTTCGAGCGCGAAAGAAAAGTAAGTTTAGGCGAGATCTAGTATTGACTTCTGACTCCCGAATTTTGGTATCTAGGGGCAATTTTGCTTTTGAGGTTATAAAGCCCAAAAAAGACGATAGCAACATTTACTACAGGAAAATTTAACTTTTTTATATATCAGGGAGAAATTATTTCATGCGCATGTTTAAAGTGACTGCTTGTGTTCCCAGTCAAACTAGAATCCGCACCCAAAGAGAATTACAAAACACATTTTTTACCAAGCTTGTACCCTACGATAACTGGTTTCGCGAACAGCAAAGAATTATGAAAATGGGCGGTAAAATTATCAAAGTTGAGTTGGCAACAGGCAAGCAGGGCATGAACACAGGTTTATCCTGAATTAGCTCTCAATCATGTTTGAGTCGGAAGGGGTCTAGTCTGACCTCTTTTTTGCTGTTTGGGGTTGAGTAACAGACAAGCATATAGATCTGGGAAATAAAAGCTGAAGCTAATTATATTTGCTTACATTTGATTAAGGGTAATCATCTGCTACCTTTAAAAAGCAAAAATATCAACAGAAAGATTAATAAGCGTGAAAGCTGACCTTGTTAAGCAATATCTCAGTTATTTTATTCCCTTTGTAGCTCCTCAAGTTAGATCTTGGACTTGGGAAGCTCGCTTATTAAACTGGCTAACCTGTGTTTGGCTAATTATTGGTTTAGTAACGTTAATGTCTGCCTCCTACCCAGAAGGTATGGTTAACAATAATGACGGGCTTTATATTTTGAAGCGTCAAATGATTGGAGTAGTGGTGGGCATCATCGGCTTTAATTTAGCTTCTCGTTTACCATTGAGTAAAACAATTAAGATTGCACCATTGATGGTGATCGTTTTATTAGCTTTAATTTTTGCCACTCTAATTCCTGGCTTGGGTAAGACGACGATGGGGGCAAGTCGTTGGATTGCCATTGGTCCATTTTCGCTGCAACCGTCAGAATTAATTAAACCCTTCTTGGTGCTTCAGGCAGCGTACTTGTTTTCCCGCTGGAGTAAACTAGCCACTAAAGTACGTTTAGTTTGGCTAGTCACTTTTGCCTTAATACTGGGGGGAATTCTTAAGCAGCCTAATTTAAGCACTACAGGACTATGTGGCATGAGTCTTTGGCTAATTGCTCTGGCTGCGGAATTACCCTGGAGTCAACTATTGGCAGTAGCGGGAGGTGGCTTGGGAGTGGCTAGTTTGAGTGTTGCCCTTAACTCTTATCAGCTAGACCGAATCACTTCGTTTCTCGATCCTTGGCAAGATTACCATCATAAAGGATATCAGCTAATTCAAAGTTTACTGGCGATCGCTTCAGGGGGGTTTAATGGGGCAGGCTATGGCTTGTCGCAACAAAAATTATCATTTCTGCCAATTCGCTCCACGGACTTTATTTTTGCTGTCTATGCTGAAGAATTTGGTTTTATTGGCTGTGTTGCCCTGCTGCTTCTGATTATCGGCTATGGAACTTTAGCCTTGAGGGTAGCCATTAAGTCTCATCATGATTTACCCCGCTTAGTAGCAGTAGGAGCGATGGTATTTATTATTGGACAATCACTGATTAACATTGGCGTTGCCACTGGCTCTTTGCCGACAACTGGCTTGCCACTGCCTTTTTTTAGCTACGGCATAAATTCTATTATTGCCTCCCTGCTGTTAGCAGGTTTACTAGTGAGGGTAGCCAGAGAAAGCAATCAGACGAGAATTATTACCCTGAAGCACTCATCTAGCAAAGATATTTTTCCGAGTTAGAAAAGAATGACTCAAAAATGAGACATTTAGTTTAGACTGTCTGAGAAGAATATTTATCTTAGCTCCTTGTATAAGAGGAGAAAATTAATTAGAACGGCTATAAAGCTATTCACCTAAAATCTGGTATTGGCTGCCTCTTTTCTTTACTCGAAATCATTATGTCTACTCCGAAAAGACATTCTGCCGATTCTGCCTCCTTAGCCACTAATCATAAAAATGTGATGCATCTTCCAGGCTCTATTATTGATAATCGATATCAGATTATTCAAAAGTTAGGTCGCTCAGAAAGGGAAAGAACCTATCTGGCAAAAGATTTACAGGCTACAAGCAATGGCAAGTGCGTTGTCAAACAGTTGAGCTTTGAGCGGGAAAATGAGGCAAATTGGCAGATTATTCGTCAATATTTGCTCAACGAAACAGCTATACTGCAAAGAATTGGTGATCATCCCCAGATTCCTCAGCTTTATGATCACTTTGTTCTGGGGCAACGGTTTTATCTTGTCCGCGAATATATCGATGGGTACAACTTAGAGCAAGAAGTAGAACAGAAGAAGTTTGATGAAGCCAAGGCTATTTACCTAATTCAAGATGGATTACGCATTCTCGATTTTATTCACAAGACTAACGTGATTCACCGCGATGTTCAGCCTATTCACTTAGTACATCGTCAATATGACAGTACTTATGTTTTAATTGGTTTTGCGGCGATGCGTGAGATTGCAGCCACAGAAATCAATTTACAAGGAGAACTGATCCGCAATTATTCTGTAGGAAACTGGGTTTATAGTGCGCCGGAACAAAAGGCAGGGGAGTCTGACTTCAGCAGCGATATTTACTCCCTGGCTAAGAGTGCGGTCTATGCCCTGACGGGAAAATCCCCTCAAGAACTAGAGCAGACCAAAATTGACTGGCGATCGCAATGTCGGATTAGCCCCAAGCTAGAGGTAATTCTGAGCAAAATGATGAATCCCTTGATGGATTTGCGCTATCGTTCTGCCTTAGAAGTGCTACAAGACTTGCGACCGCTACTCAAAATCAAACAGTTAGTAGGGGGACGCTATTCAATTACGAGTTATTTGGGCGGCAAGCCGGGATTAGAAACCTATCTCGCTGACAATCTGCATCGCCAATATCAATCTCCCTGTCTAATTAAACAGTTTGAGCTGCCCCACCGCAATGGTGTCAGCAAAATCAAGCTAGAAGGGGGTTTCGCTGAAGAATTATCAATTTTAGAAAGGTTGGGATACCATGACCAAATTCCTCAGCTATGGGATCATTTTGAAGAAAATGACGAGTTTTATCTAGTTCAAGAATATATCAAGGGGGAAAACCTGGCTCAGAAAATAGCACAACAGAATCTTTCTGTATCTCAGATTGTACAGATTTTAGACAGTGCCTTGTCTGTACTTCAGTTTGTGCATCAAAATCGCCTAATTCACCGTGATATCAAACCGTCCAATCTGATTATTCGAGACTCAGACCAGCAGGTGGTCATTACCGACTTCGGTATTTTGCAGGAGATCAAAACCTCATCTCTGGTAGCAGCAGATAGCCACAACTTTGATCGCGAAAATTACTGGTCTCCCGAACAAATAGCAGGAAGACCAACGATCAGTAGTGACCTCTATGGAGTGGGCATGACAGCAATTGAGGCTTTAACTGGCAATAAACCAGGCACTTTTACTAGAGAAGCAACGGGTAAGCTGTTATGGAATGCCAATCTCAATTTAGATCGTCGCTTGATGCGGATTATTGATAAATTGGTTCAGCTAGATTTGGGACAGCGGTATCAATCAGCAGATCAAGTCTTGAGCGATCTGAGAAAAGTAAATAACTATAGAACCTCAAATAAGTCTCAATCTAAACTGCGAATCCAGAATACTTCTCATAAACGACGCAAATCAACTGTGCCGCTGCTAATTGGTTTATTAGGCATAATCTGTTTACTAGGCAGCATTGAATTTGCTTTCCCTCGCCTGCGACCTTTTTACTATTTATCTCGGGGAGAAAAACTATTGCCCCAACAGTCTCAAAATGCCCTAGATGCTTTCACTCAAGTCATTGATTTAAAGCCTGAAAGCTGGCGGGGATGGTTAGGTAGGGGTGATGCCTTAGCAGCGATGGAACGCTATGATCAGGCACTAGCAGCCTATGTAGAGGCAACAGAATTAAACCCTGACGACAGTGAGGGCTGGAAAAAACAAGGAAATATTCAGCTACGCTTAGAGAACTTTAGCGAGGCGATCGCCAGCTACAATCGAGCCTTAGAGCTAGAACCAGAAGACCCCGCAATTTACAACCAAAAAGGAAGGGCTTTGTTCGAGCTTCAGCAATACGAAGCCGCTTTAGTCATGCAGGATGCAGCTTGGTCAAAAGAGCAGGATAATCCCCAATTTTTGAGCGATCGCGCCCGTAGCTTATTCCAGCTAAGACGATACAGCCAAGCCCTAGGAGTATTTAATCGAGCCCAGGTAAGAGAGCCAAACCAGCTTGAACTCTGGCAAGAGAAGTTTTTAGTCTTAGAAGCGCTAAATCGCCCGCAAGCAGCGACCAAGGTGGTACGAGAAGTAAATAACAGGTATCTTCAATTAGTCCAGCAGCAGCCTGAGCAAGCATCAAACTGGATTGCTCAAGCAAATTTCTTTACTTTAGCTCAAATGTACGGCAAAGCAGTCGATTCCTATCGCCAAGCAACTGCGCTCCAGCCCGACAGCTATAAAGCCTGGTTGGGTCAAGGTAAAGCCGCTGCCCAATTAGGAGATAGAGAAGCCGCTCTCGAAGCTTTTGACCAGGCGCTACTAATTCGCCCCCAGTCCTATCGGGTTTGGCAGGCAAAGGGACAGGTTTACCAAGAACAGGGCAACTATGACCAGGCGATCGCCAATTATAATCAAGCAATTCAAATTAGTGCTGATGATGCAGCCTTATGGCGCGATCACGGAACTGTTCTGGCTCGACAAGAACAATATATTCAGGCGATCAAATCTTTGACCAAGGCGAGTGAATTGAGCGTTTACAGCGTTCAAACCTGGCAAGAACTGGCGCAGGCGAAAGCAGCAATCGGGCAAGACACCCTGGCTATCTCGACAATAGATCGGGGACTCAAGTATTATGGGCAAAATGCGGCGCTGTGGAGCTTAAAAGGACTAATTCAGACCAGAAACGGCGATTATAATGCTGCCTGTGATACCTATCGTCAAGCACGGAGGATGGGGGCAGAATCCGAGGCTATTACTAGCTCGATGAGACAGTTGGGATGTCGTAGGAACTAACGGCGAAGCCCGATTATAGAATTAAATTAGGTTGGGATCATGTGAGTAACATTGCACAAGAGGTTGTTTCTCGTAGCTCTTAGCTTTTAACATTAATTAAATGTTAATGTTAAGTTAACTTTTTCTTAGCCACAACAGCTGAGAGTGTAAACAATATCCTCCTTGAGGAAGAATATCTTCCAGCATTCGACTTTTACCTGACTATTTATGCCTGCTATCAATCAAAACCGCAGCTTTTTACCTCGCTTCTATCAATTAGCTACGGTAAGCATGCTCTCCAATATGATGGTTCCTTTAGCTGGGCTTTGCGATGCCGCTTTTTTGGGTCACTTATCAGATCTGAAGTATTTGTCAGGAGTAATTTTGGCAAGTATTTTATTTGACTATCTTTATCGTATTCTCAAATTTCTGCGTAATAGCACCAACGCCATGACTGCTGAAGCAGTGGGACAAGATAACCAAGAGGGAGTTTTGTTGGCTGGATTACGTAGCGGCTTAATTGCGATCGCCATCGCCCTTGGGATTGTAATTTTGCAATACCCGATCCAGAAATTAGGATTTTGGATTTTGGCAGGTACGGCAGATATAGAACAGGCGGGGGCTTTATATTTTAACGCCAGAATTTGGGGCGCACCAGCCGTATTGCTCAACTTTGTCTTGCTGGGCTGGTTTTTGGGTCAAGAAAAAAAGGGTATTGTCCTGGCTGTTTCAGCGATCGCCAATGGCTCGAATATTCTGTTAGACTATCTGCTGATCTCGCGCTGGGGTTGGTCGAGTATGGGGGCGGGGTTAGCCACGGCAATGAGTCAATATTTGGCTTTGCTGGTTAGTTTAATAGCGATCTCCTGGAGAATTAACTGGCAAGAACTACAGTCGGCCTGGTCAAAGGTTTTTTCGCCCCAGGCTTTTCGAGGAGCGATCGTCTTAAAAGCCGATATTTTAGTCCGTTTTATTGCCTTGATTTCTGCCTACTCCATCTTTACTAATCTGAGTGCAGGTATCAGTGCTGAATTATTGGCAGAAAACGGATTACTGCTGCAAATTGCTCTCTTGAGTCAGTTTACAATTCAGGGTATCGGCATGACGACCCAAACTCTTGTTGGTAATTTTAAAGGTAAGGGAGAAGTTACGCGGCTGATACCGCTAACCTGGACAGCAATAGCCAACAGTTTACCCGTCGCGCTGATGTTTGCGGGAGTTACCATATTTTTTCCCCAACGGCTATTTGGACTGTTGACAAGCCATAGCGAAATTAACCAGTCCATTACCCAGTATGCATTTTGGCTTCTGCCTTTACTCAGCTTTACGGCGATCGCTTTCATGCTAGAGGCTTATTTTATTGGCTTAAAGCAGGGGTTTATACTGCGGAATGCTTCTCTGGTGGCGTTTTTACTGGCATTTTTGCCCACGGCGATCGCGGCTTGGTATGGACAAAATGTCGATTTGCTGTGGTTATCCCTAACTTTGTATATGTTGACCCTAGTTTTATATTTGGGCTGGAAATTGCTACAGACTCAGAAAAACTTAGAACAGCAGGCTTCGGCTGATTTGAAGCTAGAAACAACCTAGTACCGTTATGGGGAAGTAATGAGTAAT
>JBCCNG010000027.1:0-15574 GCA_039025955.1 Cyanobacteria bacterium P01_C01_bin.72
GGGCAATTTCTAACGCCAGTCCCGATTTACCACTAGCAGTCGCGCCACAGATGACAATGAGCATTAATTAATGTGAGTTCGATAAGTACAAAATTTGTTCGTCAGGGTAAGGCAGAAGAGTATATCTTTACTTTAGAGAGAGGCAATTGTTCATCGTTCATCGTCAATTTATGATCTCGGTTTTGGGGGGAGAGGAGGCGGTACAATACGTGATTTATAAAGCAGAGCATCAATATTTCTCAGAGTTACTAAATCAGCTTCGGGTAGAGCTTCGGGGCTATTTACGTGTAAAAAGTCAAATGCTCGGCGAAATTCCCCAGGATTAGCCTGGACAGGAGCAGAAAAATGACAGGGAATAATCTGTTTGAAGTTCCAGCTAGCAACCTTCTCTGCCCATTGCAAAGTCATTGCGGGAGCGCGGTTCAGGATTAAGGTTTGCAGAATAGGCGCAACCAGTATTCGACCATCCTGAGCAAGAGTGGTAAAAGCTTCTTGCCAGTTAGTTTGCCACTGAAAAGGATATAAACCCCAGTATGCTTCAGGGGATTTATCAGGCGATCGCCAGGCATCTTTGATAATTTTACCCAAAGAGGGAACATCGAGGACGCTAGAGCGAAAATACATAGCAAAGAGACAAATTCTGCGCCAGCCTTTGAGGCGATTTTCGGGAGTATCGCTAATTTCTTGCCGACCGTTTTCCCGTGCATGAAACAAGAGGGGAAAAAGATCCTGTTCGATGATTTCGGGTGGCTCACTAGGAATCGAAACAATTGAATCTGTTACCAAGAGAGTTTGCGATCGCCTATGAAAAAAAGCCACCTCTTCAAATTGACCTAATCTCAAATCGATATCGCCCAAAATAGCATAGTCAAATTCAGCGGCAAAGGGCGTTTGGCTACTGTCGGCAGGTAAAACCTTAGTTCTTTCGGCAGGAAAACCGAGCCAGCTTAAGGGTAAGTTAAGGGGAAAACTCCACTGCTTAGGAGCAACATATACCGTCGCCTGAAGAAACTGCCGGGCAAAAGGACCAACGCAATTTTTATGCTCCAAACCAGAGATAGTGGGCAAGATAATATACTTTACCTCTCCATGACTTGCTTCCAATTCGCTAACTAGCTCCAGACATTCCTTGGTAGGAGCAACGGGAGCATAAACTAACAATCCTCCCTGTTGTAGCTTAATTACCGTCATTCTAATTGGAACAACAACATAGAAGATGCCCTGTAGCTGGTCAAAAGTCCAAATCTGGTTGGGTAATACTTCTCGCCGAATTGTGCGCCGTTTACTGTAGGGATAAATCGGCACGTTAGCCCAAAAACGCCAGTGATAATCACGACTTTTGATTTGATTGTGACTTAACTCATTTGTTTGACTCACTCTGAATTAATCTCTCCTCAGCCTGACAGACAAATTTACCAATACTCACAGCAGTGGAGCAACCCTAGCAAATATCAATCGCCCCATATACTCGCTTCCAGACAAGCTATCGTCGCTTTTAAGGCGCAGTAATCTATGGCGTTGCTTACATATTCTCTCTGAAAATTGATTTTTGGTAAATTAATTCTTGGCTCAATTATTTTAGATTTTATCCATTCACCATAGATTCAACTCGGTTTTGAACGTGTTAGTCTTTAACAATTAATTGCAGATTAATCTAGTCTTAATGAAAATTAAATCTCTCCAGCCCATCGATATTTCTAGTAAGCAGCTATTATTTGCAGTACTCTTTTTGGAGACTTTGGCGATCGCACTGGCGATCGGAATCGCGATCGCTAATGGAAAAGGCGCTTATGAATATTTTGGAGAGGGGGAACCGCTCACTATCATTTCTTGCCTTCAGATCTTGGTATTCTCAATTTTGGCTTTGGTAATATTTCTGCGGGAAAAGCGATCGCCAGATGAGCGGCTGTTCAAAAATGCTGGATTCTGGTTGATCCTGAGCATGGGAGCATTCTTTCTTGCTCTAGACGATGCTTTCTCTATTCATGAACAGCTAGACGTGTGGATGCATAAAATTCTTAACATCCAAGAGACAATGGTGACGGATTTAACTGATGATATCATCGTCGGCATTTACCTCATCTTGGCTTTAGTTTATATTGCTTCCCAGTGGCGAACTTTAGGAGTTTTTCGCTCATCCTTTAACTATTTTAAAGCTGGATTCTTACTGGGAGCAGTTATGGTAGTTTTGGATATTCTGAGTAACAATACTCTATTTGTTTCCATGGTGACGGACGATTCTAGTGTGATGAATCAAATGCTTCTCTGGCTGGGTGTCTTGGAAGAAGCCGTAAAAGTTTGGGCAGAGGGGTTTTTCCTGGTTGGAGTGTATCAATGCTGGCGTGTAGCTAGTGCCAGCAACAAAAAGCAGTCAACGGTCAATGCGCCTAGTACGGCTACGTGGAAGTAATAAGTAGACAGACACAAATAAAAGCATCTCAGTGAAGAAACGTAAACTAAGCCGAAACTGTTTTTTTCTCTGCCTTCGCTTTAACCAAAAGCAAAATAAAAAAGCTCCCTAATAATAAGGAACTTTAAAGATTAAAAATAACTAAAATTAGTCAAAATTAGATTACTCGCGACACTTAAACCAAAACAGCAGCGGCAGCTTTTACCCCAGATTTTGGTGCAAAATCATGACCCAATTCAGTTAAAGTCGCTTCCAGACAAGAAATCGTCATTAAGACATCGCGATCACTAATAAAGCCTAGATGACCGATACGGAAAATCTTGCCTTTGAGGTGATCTTGTCCCCCTGCGAGGGCAATATCGAACTTCTGGCGCATGGTGCTTCTAATTGCTTCCGCATTATCGGCTTTGATTGCAGTTACCGCCGTACTTGCGGCATCATCGGGAGCGAGGAGTTCCAAGCCAATCGCCTTGGCAGCGGCACGAGTGGCATTAGTCAGACGTGTATGACGAGCAAATATATTTTCTAAACCTTCCCGCTGCATCATTTCTAAGGCAGTCTGTAGTCCAAACATCAAATTGATCGGCGGAGTGAAGGGAGTACTGTTTTTCGCGTTGGATTTTTTATATTTACCCAAGTCCATATAGAAACGGGGGAACTTACAGGTTTCATATGCTTGCCAGGCTTTATCGCTAACGGCAAGAAAGCCCATACCAGGAGGAATCATATAGCCTTTTTGTGAACCCGATGCCACTACATCCAAGCCCCAATCATCTATGGGCAGATTATACGCCCCCAGGCTAGTTACCGCATCGACAATCATCAAAGCGTCGCCATGGGCTTTAACGTGCTTGTTGATCGTTTCTAAATCGTTAAGTACACCAGAGGAGGTTTCTGAGTGAGTAATCACTACTGCCTTAATCTCTTTATTGCTATCGGCTTCCAGCTTAGTACGAATCTCTTCCGTATCAAGAGGCGTGCCCCAATCAGCAGTAATGCGTTCAGTATTCATGCCAAATACTTCACAAATCTGCGCCCATCGATCGCCAAATTTACCGTTAACTCCAACCAAAACGCGATCGCCAGGACTAAGAAAATTGATCATTCCTGCTTCCATTGCCCCTGTACCTGAGACGTTGAGGGAAAGTACTTCGTTTTTAGTCTGGTGTAGCCATTTCAAATTTTGATTAATCTCAGCGATGATCTGGCTAAAGTCGCCACTACGATGCCCGATGGGATGTTTACCTAAAGAAATCAATACCTTCTCTGGGACTGGAGTGGGCCCAGGAATCATTAACATATGTTTATCTTCCATGAAGTATTCCTTAATTGTTCAGCTAACCAGGTCGTTTATTGTATCTTATGGCAGATCTTCATTGGCATTTTCTAAAAAAATTAGTAGAAATTTACGTTACTTAGGATTTCAAATAGTGATTAATCGGTAATAGAGTTAAGAGATAAAATCTGTTATCAAGAACAATTAAGCAGAAGATATACACCTGACATTTCGTGGGAAGATAATAAACTGCTTTTCTAGAACGAAATCGAGGTTTTTACTAATGGCTCAACTTAGATTAGGCGATACTGTGCCTGATTTTACTCAAGACTCCAGCATGGGGGAAATTTCTTTCCATGAATGGGCTGGAGATAGCTGGGTAGTTCTCTTCTCACACCCTGCTGACTACACTCCTGTATGTACCACTGAACTTGGTGAAGTAGCCAAACTCAGGGCTGAATTTGACAAACGCAACGTCAAAACAATCGCCCTCAGTGTCGATGATGCTAATTCTCATCAAGGTTGGATTTGCGATATTGACGAGACTCAGGGAACAAAAGTTGACTATCCTATTCTGGCGGATGCAGACAAAAAGGTTTCTGACCTTTATGATATGATTCACCCCAATGCTGATGCCAAGGTGACAGTTCGTTCTGTATTTATTATTGACCCCAATAAGAAATTGCGTTTAACTCTGACTTATCCTCCCAGTACAGGACGTAATTTCCCCGAAATCCTGCGCGTAATTGATTCCTTGCAGCTTACTGATAACTATTCTGTTGCTACTCCCGTTAACTGGAAAGATGGTGAAGATGTTGTAGTTTCGCCCAAGATTCCCACCGAAGAAGCGAAGCAGAAATTTCCTAAAGGTGTCGAAGAGATCAAGCCTTACCTACGGATGACTCCTCAACCTAATAAGTAAGGTTATTGTAATTAATTAAATCAAGAGGGTGGGTCTAAACCTGCCCTTTTTTGTACGTGTAGTTGATTGAACTGATTTTAATCTATCTAACTGCTAGCCTGATTAGGATGAAAATAATTATAGATTTCCTGGGCTAACGCCTGCCCAATACCTGGGGCTTCCGTCAGTTTGTCTACAGATGCTTCACGGATGTAGTCAATGGAATGAAAATGAGCCAATAGCTGTTTCTGACGCTGGAAACCTAAACCAGAAATTTCAGCCAAACGCGATCGCCTGCTGCTTTTGAGTCTTTGTTGACGGTGGAAGCTAACGGCAAAACGGTGGGATTCATCTCGTACTCGCCGCAATAGCTGTACCCCTGGCTGTTCGGAGTCTGTGTCTAAAGGCTTGGATTCTCCAGGTAAAAAGATTTCTTCTCTTTTCTTTGCCAAGCTGACTACTTTAACCACATCTAACAGTTCTAACTCTTGCAACACTGCCACTACCGAAGATAGCTGTCCTTTCCCGCCATCAATCATAATTAAATTAGGGAAGTCCTGCTTTTCTCCTGTTTGCTGTTTAAACTCCTCCCAAGGAATGTTGCGCGACTCGGCATCTCGCCTGTATTTGCGAAAACGACGACCAAGCACCTCTGCCATACTGGCAAAATCATCGGAATGCCCCACTTTGATATCGGGATTCTTGATCTTGTAATGACGATAGTGCTGTTTGGCAGGAACACCATCGACAAATACAACTTGGGAAGCGACGGCATTTGAACCCTGGATGTGAGAGATATCATAGCCTTCGATGCGTTTGGGTAACTCAGCCAAATCGAGAATAGCGGCTAAATCCTGTAACGCCTGGTTATTGCGATCACTCACCCTCTGAGTCCGTTCTAACTCATAGTTAGCGTTGCGTTCGACCATTTCGATCAGTTCGGCTTTAATCTGTCTTTGAGGATTAATGAGGCTGACTTTTCTGCCTTTTTTGCTACTTAACCAGTCGGCTAAAATTTCAGGTTCGGGTAATTCGTGCTGCACCAAGATTTCTGTGGGGATTTCTACCGCTTCGACGGTGGCAAAATGTTCTTCTAATACCCGCTGTAAAATTGCTCCAGGCGTACCCGAAGCCGCATCGGCAAAAAAGCCTAAACGACCCACTAGCTTACCCGCACGAATCTGAAATAGCTGGATACAGCAATGTTTTTCATCCGCAGCTAAGGCGATCGCGTCACGGGAAACGGTATCATCAGGCAGGGCTACCTTCTGGTCAGCATTAAGGTTTTGTAGGGCTTTAATCTGGTCGCGATACTGCGCTGCTTTTTCAAAATCTAGTCTTTCCACCGCCTGCGCCATTTTGTCTTTGATGGTCACTACTAGTTCGTCACTACGACCCTGAAAGACCATCGCTACTTTCTGAACAATCTTTTTATAGTCTTCGGGAGTAATCATTGACTGACATACTCCAGGGCATCTACCCATGTCGTAGTTAAGACAGGGACGATCTTTAAATAAGGGCTTGCGCCGCTGACGTAAAGGAAAAACCCGCTTAATTATATGTAGGGTATAGCGCAGCAGACGAGTATCGACATAAGGACCATAATAACGATCTCGCTTTTGAGTCGCCCGACGCTTGCGAGTAATAAAAATACGGGGATAATCTTCCGACCAGGTGATACAGACATAAGGGTATTTCTTATCATCTTTTAGCAGCACGTTATAGTGTGGCTGATGCTTTTTAATCAGATTCGCTTCCAAAGCTAAAGCTTCCGCTTCCGTATCGGTGACGATAAACTCAATCTCTGCTACCTGTCGCACCATCATGGCAATGCGATCGCTTAATTTCTGGCTGTCCCGAAAATAAGAACGAACCCGCGATCGCAATTTTTTTGACTTACCAATATACAAAATGTCGCCGTTATCACTCCGCATAAAATAAACCCCTGGTTCGGGGGGAATCTCTTGCAGACGAGCTTCTAGACGTTCTGGCTTTTTTAATAAAGTTCTGGCTGCGGTCGATGCACTCATAGTTTAAATTACTCTCTATAGTGATGATAGAGAATTTTTGAGGAGGAAGCGGAAAGTAAGAGGTAAGAAGTAAGAAGTAAGATGTTAATAATCCCCAATTCCCAATCCCCAACCATGCCCATTGCCCCAGACCAATATCTATCCCCTGAAGAATCCGCCGATATCGATGCGGCATTACTTTCTTCTAGCGAGAAGTTTCTAACTCGCCTGACTATTTCTTCTCAAAGACTGCTCCAGGCGATCGCTCAAGACTACAAAATTAAAGTCGAAGAATTAACCCACACACAAATTATCCAGTGGTTTGAAAACGACAGTAAAGCCAAGCGGGAAAAGGGAGACGATGCTGGCAATTTACAGTGGTAGATATTTCAAAATCAAGCTTTCTTACAGACTCTTTATGTCTGCTAATGTCTTTGGGAAAAATACCCAGCAAAATACAGGCTTTAGCCTTATAAAATAAGGGTTTTCAGCTTTTATTCATCCAAATATTTGGCGATCGCCATAGAGCTTAGAAGATAAAGTCCTTACGGACTAATAGTTACAGTGAGATGTGGCATGCTTTTACAAGTTCTCGGCGCGACCCCCATTGGAAAAGTTTTATTTAAAACCATTGCTAAACCTCTATCCCACATTTCGCAAGCTACACCGTACTTCTGACAGGTTTCGCCTGAATCTATTGTCATAAAATGATTTGAGCGATCTAAGTCAAAATCATGACATCGTAAAAAATCATCAATATTTCTGATAATCTATCATGCTTTATTAGTAAAGTGCGAACACGACTTGGCAATTTTGAAGAGAAAGAGAGCAAAAAGAGAGTAAAGTAAAAATGAAATCTAAAAAACTTATTTGAGTGATGATTCCCCTGGTAGGAGTACCAAAATCAATAGCTGAGTATCTAGAGCAATATAGAGAACGATTTAAGCGTCAAAAAGTATTTGAAACAGTCTGTCGCTTCGTTACAGGATTGATATTAAGTCCGAACAAAACACTAGAAAGCATTCATTATATTTTGGAGTTACTCATGCCTGCTTAAAATTGTTTTCTTCTCCAGTTCAATCTCAATTTTGCCAAGTCGTGTGACTTACCCTACAATATTTACCCCAGAGCGTTTTTAATACAATCTTTTAAATCCAGATTTAGCAAATCTAAAAATTTAGCAAATTTAATTTGAAATAACAGTTACCAGGCAGTATTTATATATGAGTATTACCCCAGAATCAATTACAGATCTCTTAAACTCCGAGGATTTTGGCGAACGGATTCGCGGTTTAAACCAGCTACGCCAAATCGATCTGCAAACTGCTTTCGAGATGGTGCAATCCTTGGTTACTGATGAAAACACTCGTGTGCGCTATGCGGCTGTCAGCCAGCTAGATACTTTAGGAGTTATGGACAAAGCTGCTACCTTAAAACTGCTGCGTGATCGCCTGTTTAACGATCCTGAACCTGACGTTCAAGCTGCTGCTGCTGATGCTATTGGGGGTTTAAAGCTAATTGAAGCCTTCACTGATCTGAATCAGGTTTATCACGATACCTCGGAATGGTTAGTACAGTTTAGTATCATTGCGGCATTAGGTGAACTGGGTGAGCCAAATAGTTTTCCGCTCTTAGAAGAAGCTCTTCATTCTGATAATAATTTATTACAAACCGCTGCGATCGGCTCAATGGGTGAGCTGGGAGATCAACGAGCTATTCCCCTCTTGAAAAACTTTGCCCAGCATGAAGATTGGCAAATTCGCTTTCGCCTGGTTCAGGCTCTCGGTAGACTAGGTGGTGAGGAGGCTAAGGCTATCATTACTAAGCTCGTAGATGATGAATCAACACAGGTAGCCCAAGAAGCCAAGAATAATCTTTAACGGTCTTATTCTTGTCGAATCAAACCCCAAAAAGCAAATTACAGGTTAATATTTGGCTACTCATTTTAAGAGATCATTTTTTAAAGAGATCAATTTTGATAATCTGTGTCGTCTGAGTAGTCATTGTTTGCAATCATGTTATCTAAACTTAGTATCGTTTCCACGTCTTTGATTGCCTTGCTGTTCACAACTTCTGTGTCAGCTCAACCTAGTTTGCTGATGGCTCAGACTAATAAGTTAGAGCTAAATAATTTGTTGTTAGCGGGCAAAGAATATGTCAATGAGCAGAACTACGAAAAGGCACTGGAAGCCTATCAAAAGGCAGCGACTCTAGACCAAGAAAATGCCCAGATTTATGCGGGGATCGGCTACGTCCAAACTTTGAGAGAAGATTATGCAGGAGCGATTGAAGGATATTTACGGGCGGTTGAGCTGTCTCCCAACGATCCTCAGCTACACTATGCCCTTGGTTTTTGTTTGGGCAATATCGGCAAGAATTTAGCCGCAGCCTCGGCTTACGAAAAAGCGATCGCCTTAGAGCCAGACAATATTCAGAATTATCTCGGTTTAGGAGTAGTCTTGGTAAGAGCCGAAGAATATGAGCGAGCGATTGAAACTTACCGACAGATTATTACTTTAGCTCCCGATAATCAGGAAGCCTACCGAACTAGCGCCCAGATTTTACTAGAACAAAAACGTTATCCAGAAGCGATCGCTGTACTCAAAATAATCACCGAACAACAGCCTTATGACTCAAATCTGAAACTACAGCTAGCTAAAGCTTATCTAAATCAGGGGGATATTGCTTCTGGGTTAGAAACTTTAGAGTTGGCAAAAAAAACAGCCCCGCAAAACCATCTTATCTATCTTCAAACTGGCAAAATTCTCTATGAACAGGGGGAGCTAGACCGAGCCCTAGGCGAATATAAATGGGCAGAAAGACTTGAACCCAAGGCTTTATTAGCAACCGAAAGTATCGCTACTATCTATCTTGCTCAAAAACAATACTCTAGGGCAATTATCAATTTTCGGCGCTTGATTGAACTTGACCCTGAACGTCCTACTGCCTACCACAATCTGGGTTTGGCTCTAATAGGCAGAAATCGCCATCCAGAGGCAATCGACACATTAAAACAGGCTTTACAGCTCTATCAAGACAACGATAACCAAGAGCAAGTCGAACAGGTAACGATGTTGATTGAAGAGATTGGCGGCGAGGTTGAGTAGAGTAGGTAGTGGGTAGTCCTAAAGGATATGCTCAATGTTACAAGTGCAAGCCGCTTCGCATATAGGTAGCAGGTATTAATGACTAGTGCCAAGCTATTGCTTGCTGAAAATTTCCTCGTTCGCTGTCGCAGGCGATCGCTACTGATGTGGAAAAAAGTTTCATTTCGAGGGATTAAAAAGAGAGATTATCCAAAAATAAGCCAGGTGACTACTGATGTCCAGACGCTAAAAATGGTATCTTGCTTAAGGTTGACTATATTTTAGCTGGCGAGGATTTGAGGTAATTTATGACTAAATACGATGTGTATGCTCTGGGTAATGCGCTGTTGGACGTAGAGTTTTCGGTAACGCCAGAGGTATTACAAAACTTGGGCATCGACAAAGGGGTAATGACTCTTTTAGATCAAGACAGTCAGAATAAGATTGTAAGTAACCTAGCCAGCTATGACACCAAGCGTTCCTGTGGCGGATCGGCAGCTAATACTCTAATTGCGATCGCCCAACTAGGAGGAAAGGCGTTTTATTCCTGCAAAGTAGCTGATGATGAGCCTGGCAAGTTTTATACTCAGGACTTGCTTGATTGTGGTGTGGCAACGAATCTGGAAAATCATACTCCTGAAGCTGGAGTAACGGGCAAATGCTTGGTCTTTGTTACTCCCGATGCCGATCGCACGATGAATACTTTCTTGGGTATTTCAGGGGAATTTAGCGATGCTGAACTAGTTCCAGAAGCGATTCAAAATGCTAACTATACATACATTGAAGGTTATTTGGTTAGTGGTGAAAGCAGCAAGCAAGCCGCAATTAAAGCAAGAGAAATTGCTCAAGCGGCAGGGAATAAAGTGGCGTTTACCCTGGCTGATTTTAATATGGTCAAATTTTTTAAGTCTGGACTACTAGAGATCATTGGTTCAGGAGTAGATTTCTTGTTTGCTAATGAGAGTGAAGCTTTATTGATGGCAGAGACTACAGACTTTGATACTGCCCTAGATCATCTCAAGACTCTGGCAAAAGGCTTTGCTGTTACCAGGGGTGCAAAGGGTTCAGTAATCTTTGATGGCGAAAAGTTAATCGAGATTGAGCCATTTCCCGTTCAGGCGATCGATACAGTAGGAGCAGGGGATATGTATGCTGGTGCTTTTCTCTACGGCATCACCAACGGCATGGATTATCAGCAAGCAGGGCGTTTAGCTTCTTTGGCTTCTTCTCAGATCGTCACCACTTTGGGCGCACGGATGAAAACTCCAGAGGTCAAGGCTTTGTTGGATCAAGTTAAGGGGTAATAAGTAATCGTGACAAGTTACCCTAAAGGGTACACTCAATGCGACAAGTGCAAGCCGCTTCGCATAAGGGCGTGTGCTGTTTGTCAATTGGTTTTGAGCTATTAGCCGTTAGCCATTAGCTCAAAAGCGCAGCGCGCAGTTTAACTGCGACTTACAAGCCACGAGTGCTTTGCGCTCAGCACGAAGTGCGTGCTGCCCGAAGGGCTGTGCTTGTGCGGCTAAAAGCTAAGAGCCATTGTTCCAATCGATTACCCTAGCATCATAAAGACTTTCGATCCAAACTCTTGCACCACACATCGGGCGATCGGGACGGTAGACAATGCGACATCCTCCAGGTATTTCTACCTCGTATCCATACTGATTAGTATTTCCTTTTTTGACGGTAATTACAGGCTGTTGATCTCGCCCTTTTTGATTCTGTTTAATTCTTTGGGTATTAACGTGAATTACGGTTTTAGCTGGCTTGCGGGGATTTCTCCAACGAGGGGCGGGTCCTCTTGTGCCTCGTTTAATAATCGGCTTACCATTGAACAGTGGGATTAGCCAGGTTCTTCCTGTTTTATAAGCTCCTTCTACTCTTCCCGCAATCAAAAGTATTCTCAGTCTTCCAGTAGAGATATTAAGAATTTTAGCTGTCTCTGTCGTACCTACTATCATTTAACTCTAACCTAATCGTTATAGTTTTTTTGCGGCACAATGAGTATAAACTAAACTTTGTTACATCTAATGTGCATTGGTGACAAGTTAACGTCTTGTGTTGTTTGTTGTTAGTCGTTAGTTGTTAGTTTTAGTTTGTTTTTAGGAATCCAGACTTAATATGGCGATGCCTTTATCCTCAAGGCGGCTATGCTTCGCAAATCGCCATCAGTATAAGTTTTGATCCATATTTAGCGCCATGTAAAAATAAAAACAATATCAGAGTAGTTTACTAAAATTGCTCTAACTGCTCTAACTGCTCTAACTGTTGTGTGACTGTTGCTAATATAGTTTAATTTGAATTGAATAACTAAGAGCCATAATGTCGAGTCAGCTAGAGTCTAACATTGTCGAAATATTGCAACGTCGGGCTATTACCCAAGGGTCGGATCTCGCCTATATTTTTCTTCAGGATGGGGAGATTCGGGAGATTCGGCTTACTTATCAGGAGTTAGATGCTCAGGCAAAAGCGATCGCCGTAACCTTACTCAAGCGGGTTAATCCTGGCTCTCGGGCAATACTTATTTACTCTTATAGTGCAGGCTTGGAGTTTATTGCGGCTTTTTTTGGCTGTCTTTATGCAGGGGTGGTAGCTGTCCCCTGTCATCCTCCTAAGAATCGTTTAACGACGTTGGAGGTACAAACTCGAATTGATTCGGCAGAGGCGGCGGTGATTTTAACGGAATCGAGTTCTTTCGGGAATTTGAATCGGCAGCTTGAATCGTGGGGTAAAGCTTCTCTTCATTGTTTGAATACGGACAAGATTGAGTTACCGATAGGAGATGAATATCAGCCACCGCAGCTTAATGCTGATACTCTGGCTTTCTTGCAATATACTTCTGGCTCTACAGGTGAACCAAAAGGGGTGATGATCTCCCATGGTTGTTTGCTGCACAATCAAGAGATGCTCAAGCAGGCGTTTGGACATACTCCAGACTTGGTAGGAGTAGGATGGCTACCACTATTTCACGACATGGGCTTAATTGGAAACGTAATTCAGCCCATCTATCTGGGGGGCTATTGTGTGCTGATGTCTCCCGTTAGTTTTGTGCAAAAGCCAATACGCTGGCTACAGGCAATTAGTAAGTATGGCGCGACTACTAGCGGTGCACCCAACTTTGCTTATGATTTATTATGCGATCGCCTGAAGGCAGAACAAATTGAGCAATTGGACTTGAGTAGCTGGGAAGTGGCTTTTTGTGGTGCAGAGCCGATTCAAATGCAGACTATTGAGCAGTTTAGCCGTAAATTCGCCGTCTGTAGCTTTAAATCTACTGCTTTCTATCCCTGCTACGGTATGGCAGAGGCTACCTTGATGATTACTGGGGGAGATAAAGATCAACTTCCTCAGGTGATACATTTAGATAAGGCGGCGCTAGAGCAAAATAAGGTGCTGGCTGTCCAGCAAGCTGGTACGGGAACTAAAACTTTTATCAGCGCAGGTTATCCTTGGTTAAACGGCAAAATTGCCATTGTTGACTCTGATGCTAATTCTGATCATTTACGAGAATGTGAATCTGATCGAATCGGTGAAATTTGCTACTCTGGTTCTAGTGTCGGACAGGGATACTGGAAGCTCAAAGAACAGACAGCACAGACTTTTCAGAGCAGTTTGCGAGGGGAATACTATCTTCGCACTGGAGATCTTGGCTTTTTACAAGATGGCGAACTATACATTACGGGACGATTACATGATGTCTTGGTTTTTTGGGGACTCAATCATTATCCACAGCACATTGAGCAGACAGTAGCCCAAGCTCATCCAGGCTTAAAGCCTAACTGCGGCGCGGCTTTTGCGGTTGAAGTAGAGGGGAAACCTCGGCTAGTGATAGCCCAGGAAATTAAACGCACTTATCGTAAGTCTTTGGTTATGAGTGAGGTGGTAGAGGCGATTCGCTGGCAGGTATTTCAACAGCATTTTATTGATATTTATGGCATTGTGCTACTGCCACCAGGAAGAATGCCCCAAACCTCCAGCGGCAAAGTACAGCGTCGCAAGTGCCAGGATCTCTATCTAACGGGCGCTTTAGAGATATGGCAGCAGTGGCATCAGCAGGATGTAGCTCAAAGTGACATCACAGGCTTGTTTCAGAGATATACTAATCCCCTTACCTATCTTAAAATATTAGCGGCGATCGCCAGAGGCAGACTACGACGAGTACTATATTCTCTCAGTCACTTTAGTTCAGCGAGATTTGCGGCTAACAAGAAGAGCTAGTTGTCCATTGTCCATTGTCCATTGTTCATTGTTAATTAACTAATGCCGAGCATCGCTTCCAGAGTAAAGTAGAGCAAAGAGAAACTTCCAGCGAAAAACCCGACTAGAGCGATTACTGTTACAGGATTTTTGAGAAAAGGCTTAAGCTGCTGAAGGAAAAACCAAAAAATACCCAGGCTAAAGCTGATTAAATAACGAGGATAGCGGGAAACGTTTTGAATAAAGTCTTGCATTTATCAGTTATTTGTTATTAGTTACTTGTTATTAGTTTTATTATTCAATATTCGGCAATTAAGATTCAACCTTTCGTAAATGAACTTACTATTTCAGTCTACTCGTCGTCGTCTAGCTTTGTGGTACACCAGCGTCACTGCGGTTTTGCTGCTGCTATTTGCCATTGGCGTATATTTTTATGTCCGTAATACTTTAGTCGATCGTATTGATGACACTCTCAAGCACGTAGTTGAGGTAGTTGATCGCTCTTTAGTAATTCAACCCCTAGCAGAAACCAAGGGGCGATATGGCGTAAACGTCGATGCTAGCTTTAATCAAAACGTAGATAATTTAGAAGATGATCGCATTGACTTAGAATGGTTCAATCCTCAAAAAGAGTTACTTTGGTCTACCTTTGAACAGCCTATTGATTATCCCCTCCACCCCCATCGCAGTGGGGAAACAGTTTATTTAAATGGCGATCGCAGTTTGCGCCAGATTGTCCAGAAAGTTGAGTTAGAACATCGAGTTTTGGGCTATCTACGGGTTAGTCATCCCTGGTTTGAGGTGACAAAACCGATCAACCAGCTCACAAGGGATTTAATTATCGGCATTAGTCTGATGATCCTTTCCGTAGGTGGAATTGGCTGGTTTTTATCGGGAATTGCTATTAAACCAGTTCAGGTTTCTTACTCTAGTCTCAAACAGTTTACCGCCGATGCCTCCCACGAGTTACGCAACCCCATCGCCACAATCCAAACCAACGTGCAAATGGCGTTAGCTTATCCTGAAGCGGAACCCCAACTACAGCAGAGACAGCTACAGATTATTGAACGCCTAACTCAAAAGCTGGGAAGATTAGTCAACGATCTTTTGTTTCTCGCCCGCACAGATAGCGGTATTGCCCAACTAGACTGGCAGGCTGTACCCCTAGATGCGCTGTTAATTGACGTAATCGAAGAACAAAGAATTGCCGCTACCCAAAAAGGATTGTTTCTTTCCCTTCATATTGTTGAACCTGAAATTGCAGGAGAAGAGCTTAACGAAGAGGATATCTTTACCGTCTGGGGCGACTGGGACTATTTATCCCGTTTGTTCACTAATCTAATTGCTAATGCGATCGAACATACCGATCAATCTGAATTAACAGAAGCTTCCATCGAAGTGGAACTAGAGTTGATCAAGCCGTTGATTAAGCCCATCCGAGTCAGGGAAAATCATTATCAATATGAACTACAGGTAACAGTCAAAGACAACGGTAAAGGGATACCTGAAACATCACTACCACATATTTTTGATCGCTTCTATCGTGCCGATCCTGCCCGTTCTCCCCAGCGCCAAATAGAATCTCCTACAGGAGCAGGTTTAGGTCTGGCGATCGCCAAAGCCATTGTGGAAAATCACCAGGGAAACATTACTGTAAACAGCATGGTTGATCAAGGTACAACTTTTACCATTACC
>JBCCNG010000028.1:0-15542 GCA_039025955.1 Cyanobacteria bacterium P01_C01_bin.72
TCTCCTGTAGAAAGTTGCACACGGCGTAACTATGAGTACTGTATACAGTTAAAAGTTAAACTCTAAAAATTAATGCAGTTATTGATACATCCCAAATTAAATCTTGTACTTTTCGCCAGATCGCTTTAAACATAAATGCTTTAAGAAATAATGGCGTTCAGCTTATCGTTTGCTAGGGTATAGCCATTCAGAGAATAATTTAGTCATTCTCGGCATCGCCACATAGGTCATTATCAATACCAGTATTGCTGTAACCATTAAGCTCCGCAGCAGAATGGGTAGTGGTAACAATTTTAGTAATGGCGCGATGGTAATATTCGCCAATTGAATTAATGGAAACAAAGTAAGTAAAGTGACTGCTGCCATTTTATAGCGTGGCGGAGGTGAAATTCGTTTTGGGGTAGGTAGGGTAAACCAAGTCTCTAAACCTGTCAGTATCCTAATTCTGGCAGGCTCTAGACGTAAACTTTCTGCTCGTGCTAACCACTGTCGGCGACATTCTGATTCTTCCCAAATCTTGAGATTGCTAGCGCGATCAAATTTAAAAATAATTCTATATTCGTTATCCGTCGGGCTACTAGGACGAAAAACATTAGTACCTAAATGTCCTTCAAAGGTCATAGCAGAAGCGGTGATACCAGAGATGAACTTTTCAAAGGCTTTTTTGCATCTTGGTTTAACCCTGCGAGTAATAACTACAGTTACAGGTGGATCGAGTAAATCTTCATCTCTCATTATTTTGTAAACCCTTTCGTTCAATTCTGCCTTTATATTTTCGGCTTCTATTTGACCGAGAGAATAAAATTATAGTTTTGTGACAAACAGTAAATTAGTAACTAAGGATACTTTTTTATTGAGCAAGACTGTATACAGTATCCATCATAACTGTGTAATTTCACTGACTAGGGCTTTACCTCTATGCTAGTCACAAAAGAAGAAGTATTCAAACGATTTTGGTATCCCGTGATGCCAGTCTCTCAAATATCAGAACAACCACAAAGTTTTGAATTATTGGGGCAAAAGCTGGTTTTGTGGTCAGATGATGTGGGTAAAGTAACGGTAGCAAGTGATCGCTGTTGTCATCGTTCGGCACAACTATCAAAGGGCAAAGTTATTAATAATAATATTGTCTGTCCCTATCACGGCTGGCAATATGACGGACAAGGCGTTTGCGTGAAAGTTCCGCAACTAAAGGAAAATAGCCAGATACCTAAAAGTTATCAAATTGAAACTTACCCCAGCCAAGAGAAATATGGTTATGTCTGGGTATGTTTGGGCGAACCTTTAAACGAGATTCCTGAAATACCAGAGGCAAGCGATCGCAATTTCCGCCTGATTCCCGAATTCTACGAAACCTGGAACTGTGCGGGGTTGCGAGTGATGGAAAATGAGTTCGATTTAGCTCATCCTACTTTTGTTCATACAACCACTTTTGGTAGCGAAGCTCATCCCATTCCCGATGCTGTAGAGGTTAATGAAACAGACTATGGTATTACTGGTACGGCAATTTTGGGTGTGGTTAATCCAAAACAGCAGCAGCAGAATCTCAAAATGGAAGAAGAGATAACTACCAGAAATCTAGATTTAGATTGGTATCTACCCTTTACCTGCAAACTCAGAATTAATTACCCCAATGGATTGGTGCATATTATCGTCAATACCGCTACACCAATCAACGATTCTTCTTCCCAGATAGTTCAGTTTTGTCTGCGTAACGATACCGAAGCCGAAACTAAAGCGGAGGATGTCGTCGCATTCGATCGCGCCGTGACATTAGAAGATAAAGCCGTATTAGAAACTACTGATTATGACGTGCCGTTGGATCTAAAACAGGAACAGCACATGATGACGGATAAGCCCGGAATTTTGATGCGGAAGAAGTTAAGTCGGTTAATAGAAAGCAGATAATAGGTGACAAGTGAGTATCAACGAGAATGTAATTGAATATAGAAAAGCAAATCAGCCAAGGGGAAAACCACCCGATAACAAAATTGCTCGTTATTTTGAGTTTGATAAATATCGGACTAATTTTCGGACTGAAATCTTGGCTGGCATAACTACCTTTATGACGATGGCGTATATTCTGGTAGTCAATCCGTTGATTCTCTCCGATGCCATATTTATTAGCGAACCTAAAGATTTATTTACCGAACTGGTTGTAGCTACAGCAGTTTCGGCGGGTATTGGCACGTTGATTATGGGCTTGCTAGCTAAATATCCTTTTGCCCTTGCCCCTGGTATGGGTATTAATGCTTTTTTTGCTTATTCGGTGGTGTTGGGTTTAGGTATTGATTGGCGAGTAGCTTTAGCTTGCGTGTTTGTCGAAGGGCTGGTTTTTATTCTGCTGACAGTAACAGATTTGCGCCGTCACCTAATTACTGCCGTACCTAGTTCGATTAAGTCAGCAACTACGGTAGGAATTGGCTTGTTTTTGGCATATATCGGTCTGGGTGGGGCTACAGAGGCAAGCGGGGCGGGGTTAATTGTGGCAAATGAAGTTACTAAAACGGACTTTGGCAGCTTGGCACAACCGCAAACACTGATGGCAATTTTTGGTATATTCCTGACTGCATTGTTTATGGTGCGTCGCATTAAGGGTGCTTTGTTATGGGGCATTATTGGTACGGCGTTACTCGGTTGGGTTTTCGGTGTAGCGTCTGCACCTCAAGGATTGGCTTCAATTCCTGCTTTTCCTAAAGACTTATTTGGAGCTGCTTTTGTAGGTTTGAGAGGCATTAACGGTGATAACTGGATTGATTTTATCGCTGTCTTATTTGTGTTTCTCTTTGTGGATATGTTCGACACTATTGGCACTCTGGCAGGGGTGGGAATGCAAGCAGGATATATCGATGAAAATGGCGAACTACCCAGGGCAAATAAGGCTTTAACAGCTGATGCGATCGCCACAACTACAGGGGCGGTGTTGGGAACATCCAGCGTTACTACCTTTGTTGAGTCGGCTTCGGGTGTAGCTGAGGGTGGGCGTACTGGTTTTACGGCGGTGGTTGTGGCGATATTATTTTTTGTCTCTTTAATCTTTACCCCCATCTTTGAAGCTATTCCCGCTTTTGCCACTACTCCCGCCTTGACTATTGTAGGGGTATTGATGATGGCAAGCATTACTAGTATTAACTGGGAAGATCTGACTGAAGCCATACCAGCCTTTTTAACTATCTTTTTTATTCCCTTTGCTTTTTCGATCGCAGCGGGATTATCTATCGGCTTAATTACCTATCCTTTATTAAAAACATTTTCGGGCAAAGCCAAGGATGTACCGATTATTACCTGGATATTGGCAGCTATATTTATAGCCCGCTTTATTTTTATGACCTTACGTTTTGGCTAATTTTAATCACATCGTACAGACCAGGTATGCCTTGTCTCTAGCAATTAATTATTATGACTAATCAAGAACTTACTTTGGAAACTGAAAACATCCCGACAGAAGCACCAGCTCAGATTGAATCGGATTTAATCTATGGTTTAGAAGCCCGTCCGCCGTTTGTCGAGTCAATTTTTGTGGCGTTGCAGCACGTATTTGCCTGTTTTGTGGGGATTATAACCCCTGGATTGATTATCTGTGGTGCTTTGGAAGTTCCTCCTGGAGATACTACTTTTATTCTCAGTATGTCTTTGGTAGTTTCGGGAATTGCCACTTTTATTCAAGCCAAGAAATTAGGTCCTGTGGGTTCTGGTTTACTCAGCGTCCAGGGAACGAGTTTTGCTTTTTTAGGTCCGATTATCGCGACGGGTTTAGCAGTCAAAGGCAATGGCGGTACAGCACAGGATGCTCTAGCTTTAATCTTTGGCTTGTGTTTCTTCGGGGCATTTGTGGAAATTTTTGTCAGTCGCTTTTTGCATCTGGCAAACAAAGTAATTACGCCTTTGGTAACAGGAGTTGTGGTGACTCTAATTGGTCTGACGCTGATTAAAGTGGGTATCGTCTCAATGGGTGGAGGTCAGCCTTTGCTTAATAATTTGTTAGCAGGGGAAGAAAGTAATTTTGGTTCTCCTGTTTATTTGGGCGTGGCATTATTGGTTTTAGCCGTCATCATCGCTTTGAACAGCACCAGCAACAACTTTTTAAGGATGTCTTCAATCGTCATTGGTTTGATTGTCGGCTATGTAGTTTCAATTCCTCTAGGATTGGTTGATTTTAGCAATTTGGCAGGCTTACCTCCCGTTGCCTTGCCCGTTCCCTTTCGTTTTGGCTTTGACTTCAACTTTGGCGCATTTATTCCCTTTGCCTTTTTATATCTGATTACGGCAATTGAATCTATCGGGGATTTGACTGCTACTTCGGCGATTTCTGGCGAACCCATCGAAGGACCAAAATATTTTAAACGTATCAAAGGGGGAGTATTAGGCGACGGGATTAACTCAATAATTGCAGCCTGTTTAAATACCTTTCCCAACACTACCTTTAGCCAAAATAATGGCGTAATTCAGCTTACAGGAGTGGGTAGTCGTTACGTCGGCTATTTCATCTCGGCAATCTTTGTCATTCTGGGCTTGTTTCCGATTGTGGCAGGGATATTTCAGGCTTTGCCCCAACCAGTCTTAGGCGGTGCAACCATAGTAATGTTCGGAACTGTAGCCGTAGCGGGAATTAAGATTCTATCCTGTGTTAACTTGACTAAACGTAATTCAATTATTCTGGCTTTATCTTTGGGCTTGGGTTTAGGTGTTAGCGTCGTTCCCCAAATCCTCGATCAAATGCCCACTTTAATCAAAAGCATCTTTTCCTCTGGTATTTCTACAGGCGGTATTACTGCGTTGTTGTTGAATATTCTATTGCCAGGGAGAGAATAGTTTCATTGAACATTTAGCATTAAACATTTATCAATGAAAGCTTTAGCAATTTTATTTATGAAGGCTAAAAGCTGATAGCTGGTAGCTGATAGCTACGAGCAAACAACTCACAATTATTAGCCAAAAAATCATGTACGATCTAAAAGCCATTGTAATTGGCGCGGGAATGGCAGGGCTGACAACAGGTATCGCTTTACGTCAGGCGGGATACGAAGTAGAGATTTATGAAAAGACTCGTAAGCTGCGTCCTGCGGGGGCAGGTATTTCTCTATGGTCAAATGGTATTAAGGTTCTCAATAAGCTGGGGCTGGGTAAAGAAGTGGCTGCTATTGGTGGACAGATGAACCGCATGGAGTACCGCAACCTGGAGGGAGAAGTTTTAACCGACGTTAACTTGATTCCCTTAATGGAACAGGTGGGACAAAGACCTTATCCTGTATCCCGTACCGACTTACAACAGATGATGTTGAATGCCTTTGGCGAGTCCGATGTAAAAATGGGAATGCGCTGCGTAGAAGTTAAACAGGATGCCGATAGTGCCACAGCAATTTTTGAAGATGGTTCTACTACTACAGGAGATGTAGTTATTGGCGCAGATGGCGTACATTCGGTAGTCCGTACCTATCTCGCTGGCGGTAAAATTACTCCTCGTTATGCAGGATATGTTAACTGGAACGGTTTGGTAGATGCCAGTCCCGATCTATCAGAAAAAGATGTTTGGGTAATCTATGTGGGAGAGGGTAAACGTGCTTCGATGATGCCCGTAGGTGGAGGAAGATTCTATTATTTTATGGGCTGTCCAAAACCCCAAGGTACAACCGCGCCCAATGGCGATATTCGCAGTGAGTTAAAAGAAACCTTTGCAGGATGGGCGCAACCAGTCCAAAACCTAATTAGCAAATTAGACCCCGAACAAACTAACCGTCTAGAAATAGGCGATATCGACCCTTTACCTAGCTTGGCTGAAGGCAGAATTGTTTTAGTCGGTGACTCGGCACACGCTACTACTCCCACATTGGGACAGGGTGGTTGTCAGGCAATGGAGGATGCAGAAGTTTTGTGTCGCTATCTGGTGACAACTAACATTAGCGTCGAAGATGCCCTCAAGCGTTACGAAGCCGAACGCAAAGAAAGAGTCAAACACCTCGTACTTAAAGCCCGGAAACGCACAGATACTATTTACAATAAAGAACCCGACCTAACCCAACAGTGGTACGAACAATTAAAACAAGAAAAACCCGAAGACGTTACAGGAGCGATCGCTAAAATAATTCTCGGCGGTCCTTTGCATTGACGAGCGACCCTGCGTCGTCTCACGGCGCAAAACAAAGGCGCATAGTTGAGGTCACGTCTTTTGAGGTCTCCTCAAAAGCATGTGATGACCGTCGCCGCATGTACGCGCGAGTTAAGTAAAAAGTAAGAAGTAAGAAATTTAATGTCAGGTAAGTTAACAACTCACGTACTGGATACCGCTAATGGATGTCCAGGGAAAGGAATTGAGATTGCATTATGGAAACTCGATCCTAAGATAGAATCTAAAACTTTATTAAAAACTTTAGAAACCAACGATGATGGACGAACTGATAGTCCATTACTTAACCAAAAGGAGATGGCGACAGGAGTTTATGAATTAGTGTTTGCTGTAGATGAATATTTTGCTTCCTATTTACCTTACTCTGATACGCCTTTCTTGAGTAAAATTCCCATCCGTTTTGGAATTAATGATATTTATACTCATTATCACGTTCCTTTACTAGTTTCTCCCTGGTCTTACAGTACATATCGTGGAAGCTGATAAAAGGATGAAGGATGAGGAATGTCCTAAAGCAATGAAAGAGAAAAAGTATAGTATTATCGGATTAAATCAAATGTCTCAAGGAGATTTTACTGCTGCTTTGGGAGAAATTTGGGAAGAAACACCAAAAATTGCCCAACAAGCATGGCATCATAAACCTTTTGCTAATATAGAAGGCTTAGATCGAGCTATGGTTGCAATCGTTAATGGTATGAGTAATGAAGAACAACTAGCTTTAATCAAAGCTCATCCCGACCTTGGTAGCAAAGCAAAAATGGCGGAAGCATCGGTACAAGAACAAGCAGGAGTCGGCTTAGATCGGCTATCAGAGTCGGAATATCAGCGTTTTCAAACTCTCAATCAAGCGTATAAGGATAAGTTTGGTTTCCCCTTTATAGTTGCAGTGAAATATCTCACCAAAGAGAGCATTTTGCAAGAGTTTGAAACTCGTTTGAAAAACAACCAAGAAGAAGAAAAACAACAAGCTTTAGATGAAATTAGTAAAATAGCTCGACTGCGTTTAGAGTCTTTAGTTCAAAACTAGCAAATCGCTAATTCTCAATTTCTCATATTTCTTTTCCTCTAAAATGTCTACTCTACTTATCAAAAACATCCACACTTTAGTCACAATGGACGACGAACAACGGGAAATTCGTCACGGTGCATTATTAGTCAGGGATAATATCGTTGAAAGGGTTGGTACAACTGAAGAATTACCCGATACTGCTGATGAAGTTCTAGATTTAGAAGATAGACATATTGTATTACCAGGATTAGTTAATACCCATCATCATTTCTTTCAAAACCTGACTCGCGTTACCCCCGCAGGACAAAATGGAGATTTGTTTCAATGGCTAACTGCTCATTATCCTTTGTGGGCTAATTTAACGGCTGAGGGTATGTATTATAGTTCGCAATTAGCAGCAGCAGAACTTATTCTATCTGGCTGTACCACCGCTAGCGATCATCATTATATATTTCCTAATGATTGCATTCTTGACGAACAAATAAAGGCAGTAGCAGAAATTGGCTTACGATTTCATGCTAGCAGGGGCAGCATGAGTGTAGGAGAAAGTAAAGGTGGCTTACCTCCAGATTCCTTGGTAGAGGAAGAAGTAGATATATTAAAAGATTCCCAGAGATTAATTGAGCAATATCACAATAACTCTCGCTATTCGATGTTACGCATCGTTCTTGCCCCTTGTTCGCCGTTTTCTGTCTCCACAGATTTAATGAAAGAGTCGGCAGCAATGGCGCGGAGTTATTCTGGGGTAAGGCTGCATACTCATTTAGCTGAAAATAAAGGAGATGTGGAATATAGCCTAGCAAAGTTTAATTTAACTCCTGGGGATTATGCCGAGTCTGTCGGTTGGTTGGGGGATGATGTCTGGCATACTCATTGTGTAAAATTGAGCGAGCGCGCCATTGATAAATTCGGGCAAACTGGTACGGGAGTGGCACATTGCCCCTGTAGTAATATGCGTTTAGCAAGTGGTATTGCACCCATTCGTAAGATGCTCAACAAAAATGTACCTGTAAGCATAGGCGTAGACGGTGCAGCTTCTAACGATGCCACCAATTTATTCCACGAAGCCCGACAAGCCTTCTTGCTCGCCCGTGTTAGGGATGAAGACGCTTCAGTAATGACAGCCCGCGATGCGCTGCATATTGCCACTAGAGGTGGAGCAAAAGTATTGGGGAGAAACGATATTGGTTATCTAGCACCTGGTATGGCAGCCGATTTTATTGCTGTGAATTTAGATAGACCTGGATATGTTGGTACACAATCCGATCCTGTATCAGCCCTTATCTATTGTCAAACTGATTTTGTTGATTACAGTTTCATTAATGGCAAAAAAGTAGTAGATCGAGGACATTTAACTACTGCCGAGTTTCCCAACTTAATCGAACGAGCAAATAAACTGGCGATCGCTTTAGTTAATAATTAGTTATCAAGCTTAAAATAGCTGATATCTTTTTGTATCGGTCATCACACCAAAAAGCTTTGTGTATACTGTATACATAGATACTTTCATACCAAGTTAATAATGGTAAGTTTGCTACTTATTAGATGGTGTGAGTAGAAAAATGAATATTCGACAAAATGATCGATGTTATCTCAATCGCAATAAAGGTAACTCTTTAAAGATCTTAATTGGATTGTGTTTTCCTGTTGTCTTTGGTGCGATCGCAACTACAGAGGCTTTAGCATCAGATGAATACAGCAATCGGATGTCGCAGGTTAACAAGGTGCATCAGCTACAGTCAAAAGAAGCTTCTAACTATTCTCGCGACAATAATACGATGTCCCAAATCACTAATGTCCAGCAGCTAAGGGACGTTTCGCCTACAGATTGGGCTTATGAAGCATTACGTAGCTTGGTAGATCGTTATGGCTGTATCTCAGGCTTCCCCAACCAGACTTATCGCGGAAGTCAACCTTTATCCCGTTATGAATTTGCTGCGGGTTTAAATTCCTGTCTCAATCAGATCGAAAGGTTAATTGCCTCTTCAGGAAATGTTGCTTCGCAAGACATGGCGACTATTCAACGTTTAAGCCAAGAATTTGAGGCAGAATTAGCAACTATTGGTGGCAGAGTAGACGAGATTGAAAGCAGAACTGCAATTTTGGAAGATAGTCAATTTTCGACTACAACCAAACTGTTGGGAAATTTATTTGTAAATGTTACAGGGGCTACTGCTGGGGGTGATATTGATGTAGAAACAGGTAATCTTAATACCCCCTTAAACCTTCGTCGTGCTGGGCGAGATGCTAATAATAATCCCATTGTCAGCGTCGCAGAAGATGATCCTCAAATAACCTACAGCTACTATACTTGGCTCAACTTTAACTCTTCATTCACAGGCAGAGATAATTTAGCTATTCAGCTAGTGGCTGGGAACGGTACTTCTCCCGCTAATACCTTTGCCTCAGCGGGACTTTTTAATACCTTTGGTACTCCTTTCACCGACCAAACAGGTACCGCATCAGGTGCTAGCGACGTTGAAGTCAGAGAAATATTCTATGATTTTCCCATCGGTGATAAGTTACGAGTTGTAGTTGGTCCTAGGATCAACTGGTATCGATATTTTGATAATAACGCCTACTCCTTTTTTCTCACAGGTGCTGGTAGCTTTAACTCTAGCGGAGGAACCCTAGTTAATCCAGTAGATCGGGGTTCAGGGGCAGTAATTACCTATGCTCTCAATGACTCAATCGACATTAAAGTAGGCTATTTGGGAGAAAATACCGAATTTCTACCTGGAGCATTCTTTAATACCTCTTCTGATCCCAATGAAGGGTTATTTAACGCTACCCAGACCCTGACAGCAGAAATAGATTTTGCGATCGCCAACCGTGCTAATGTACGATTAATGTACACTCGTTCAACTGTTGATAATAATGTGCCGATCTTTGATGCTGATGGTAATCTAACTGGATTTGGTGTTGGTGGTGCTACAGGAGAACCAATATATGGTGTGGCTGATGATGGCTTTGGTGGAACTATTGGGGATGCCCCAGCAGATACTTTTTCAGTTAACTTTGATTGGAAGATTTTAGATCAATTTGGGATCTTTGGACGCTACAACTTCGGTAGCACCAGCATTAGACCAACAACTCCAGGCAGAGAAAATGGTGAAGTAGATGCTCAAGCATTTCAATTTGGAGTGGCTTTTCCTGACTTAGCCAAAGAAGGTGCATTAGGCACTTTATCTTTTGTAATTCCTTTTGATGTCCTTGATGGCGAAGAGTTTCTGGTTTCTGGTGCGGGTGATGGAGGTACACAGTTTGACTTTGAAGCAACTTATCATTTTCCGTTAAATCTTAATTTAGCTGTTGTTCCTGCTTTTTACTTAATTGCTAATCCAAACAACTTTGAGGATAATCCCAATATTTATGTTGGTAATCTACGTATGCAATTCAGATTCTAAAAATTGATTATACTTCTTATCATGATGAGCACTTTTGTTAAATATTTGTCTGGCAAAAAATCGTCAATTCTGTTGATGACGATATTATTAACTTCCACTACAGTCAGGGTGGGACAAGCACAAGTCAGAGTCGAGAATATTCTTTTCTCCCAGAGAGTTGTCACTGATCTAGAAATGATTGAGGGAAACAGACCTCCATCAATCGCTCAAGCTGGTATTCTCAATTCAGCCCAAGATCACTTCTTTGATATCAATGTAAATGCGGAACCTTTAAATCGCTTGGAGGTTCGTTGCGTTACTTTTCATGAATTAGATGAAGTAAAAGTTCTTAATCCAGATACAAATGAAGAAATTCCTCATCAGATAAACTATGGTTTTGAAGAGTTTACAGTTACTTTTAATGAACCAATTCCTGTAGGACAGCAAGTAAGAATTGTCATGGAAGGATCTACTGTTCGCGGAGTAACTACGGGAATTATCGTTCCCTATCGCATATTTGGCGTAAGTGATGCTCTCGGCACAATTCCTCTCGGTACGGCTTTAGTCAGAGGTTCTCGAAGTAACAATTAACTTTGTGATCGCCGAGCGTGCTAATGTTCGCTTACTATATACCAAAACTACTAGGGCAATGAAGTTTGGCGATCTCTTTCTCTTTGTGACGGCAAGCAGTATAGCAGTTATCAAATCCCTGCAAAATAATATGTTAGGTTGGATATTATGTATACAGTATACTTTTGCTGCTTCTATAATCCATGAATCTAACTACTCAAACTCAATTACTGGTGAATGGCGATCGCCTAAATCAAAGTATTGCTAGTTTGGCACAAATCGGTCAACTACCCAATGGTGGAGTCAAGCGGATTGCCTACAGTAAAGAAGACCTCGAAGCCAGAAACTTAGTTCGACAGTGGATGAAAAATCTAGAAATGGAGGTCAAAATAGACGCAGCAGGTAATATCATTGGCAAATATCCTGGTGCAAATCCGATTGCCCCAGCCGTAGCAACGGGGTCGCACATCGATACCGTTCCCTGTGGCGGTCATTATGATGGTGCTTATGGAGTATTGGCAGGATTAGAAATAGTACGAGTATTGAAAGAAAATCAAACTAAATTAGATCGTCCTGTAGAAGTAATTGTCTTTACCGATGAAGAAGGCAGCATGATTGGTTCTAAAGCCATTTCAGGTAGATTAGTCAGCGATCCAGAATACTATCGTCGTCCCGACGGTACGGATATTCAAACCTGTTTGGCGACAATTGGCGGTGATTGGCACAAGCTTACCCAAGCGCGTCGAAGTTCTGAGGATATATCCGCGTTTGTCGAACTTCATGTTGAACAGGGACCCGTATTAGAATCGATGCACAAACAGATTGGTGTAGTAGAGGGTATAGTCGGGCAAAGAAGATTTAACATTACGGTTAAAGGTAAAGCCAATCATGCTGGTACTACCCCAATGTCCATGCGCTGTGATGCTTTAGTCGCCGCTTCTCAAGTGGTACTTGCTGTCAATCAAATTGGGCTAACTCCAGGTCAACAAGTCGCTACCGTCGGTAAAATGGAAGTCAAACCCAATGCGGCTAATGTTGTTCCTGGTTGGGTAGAAATGAGCCTGGATATTCGTGATTTGTCCAGTTTACACATCGACAGCTTATTAAGTCAGTTACGCATCCATCTTGAAGAGATTGCCGTTGCTACTAATACTCAAATTCGCTTAAATCCCTGTCTGCATAATGAACCAGCTTTAGCCGAATCCTACATCCAAAAAGCGATCGCTCAATCTTGTAAAAATCTCGATCTCACCTATACTCATTTACCCAGTCGTGCCAGTCATGATGCTCAAGAATTAGCCCAGATTACCGATATGGGGATGATTTTTGTTCCCAGCATAATGGGAGTCTCCCACGATGCCAATGAATACACTTCTCCCGAACAATGTACCCAAGGGGCAAATGTTTTATTACAGACATTGATTCGCTTGGGGAAAATTAATTAAGCAACAACTGCTGTAGTAATATATTTTACTGGTTATAAAATTCAACTATAGATTTAAAGTGATCGCTATATTGATAAATTTCATTCAAGGTTTCAATAGATAATTTTTCAGAATCTCTATTGTTTTCAGAGTTCATAAAAAATATTTCTAATTTTTTTCGTTTAGGATTATTAAAATGTAATCTGACTATTGGTTTCCAAGAATTGTTATCTAGGAGAATATTGCAGTAATTTGCTGTATCTTTATAGGCGATTCTTGATGGTTCTACAATGGAGCTAAGAATTGCTTTTAAAATATAGTATGCCTCCTGCTCTTCTTCTGTAAAGTCTGTGGACTTAGTTTCTACTTCTACTCTAAGCTCTATTTCTTTTTCTTCTTCTGTTTGATTGACTGCATCATCCACAATATCTTTCATTTCTTCGGTAATAAATTCTTTAATACCTCTACGAGTATATGCAAAAAAGTCTTCTTTTAGCTGTCCTGTAAAGTTATTACCTGAACATAATTCTTTAAAGAAATATCTAACAAAATCTTCGCTAGGAGACTGAGTTTGCTTCTTGAGTAAATCCTTGATTCCTCCTACATATTTTAATTCAGAGGCAGAATTGATAGCATCGTCTACATTAAATGAAGATTTGGTTAGCTTGGCTAGTTCTTTGACAGTAGATTCTTTAAGGTTGAGTAAGTCTAACTCCAAAAAAGGAGTTTTATCCATTTTGTTGGATTTTTCTAGATCTGCATAGAACTTATAGATTACGCCATTAGTTAATATTCCAATGCGAGCATCTGTAGCAACAAAATAAGAAAATAGCTGACTCCATTCACGATCATTACCGAAGTCATCACTGTAGCTTTTACACTCAATTAAAATAGAAGGCTTACCATTTTGAAAAATAGCATAGTCTAACTTAAATTTAGTAGAAGCTCCTACATTAGCGTCATATTCTGGCATCACTTCATTAGGATTAAACGCATCATAACCCAATATCTTTTGAATAAAAGGCATCACCAGAAACTGCTGCAAATGTCTTGACGCGATCACTAAAATCCATAAGACCATACTCCAGAACTTAATTTTGTCAAATAAACCTCTGTTATTATGATTCCCAGATAAATTTGCCAAATTATCAATTTCGCCGACATAAACCGTTAAAACTACCGTGCCGACATAAAGCGATCGCTATTCAATGTTAATTGTTCAATGTTTAATGTTCAATGATTTATAGTTTGCCCAACCGCCTAAATCGGAAATATCTTCCCAATTATATTTTTCTACTAATTCTTGTGGATAGAGCATCGCCTTTGCCGTTTCGTCTCCTGCAAGATTGACCGTTTCAGGATACATATGAGGCGGTTCGTTAGCCAAGAGATATTCGTACTGTTCTGTGGTCATTTCATAAATTTCGCCAGGAATGCTAATTCCTCCTGTTTCTACGGCATAAATTGCAGGATGCCAACCATTTTCAGCAGCATGAAGGCGATATTCTGGTTTGGTTTTAGTATCTTTGATGAACTTAGCCGACTGAAGATTTTTGTGATCTGGCTGTCCTTTTAGTGCTGAACCGCAAATAAAAACTCGATTTGTTTTTGATGTAGTTGTCATGGTTTATTTAGCTGTATTTTGAATGGCTTTCAATTCTTTAACTACTCTGGCTTTACTGGACATTAAATGTAGCTTCACCGTGGCTTTAGCTATTTCTGGATCTCGTAAAGAGATCGCTTCATAAATTTCGCGATGTTCGAGACGAATTTCTAGTACTTGAGGATTGTGTTTGGTAGTCTGAACCCTTAACAAAGCCATTTTGTCAAAGACTTGTTCGAGTAAAGTAAGTAACCATTGATTTCCCGAACTTTCCGCAATTAAATGGTGAAATTGGTAATCTACTTCCAAAAGTTTTAAAATATCGGGTCGACTAGATTGCGACTTTACTAATTTTTCAGCCAAAAGCACGTATTTTTCCAACTGTTTTAGCTGCTTATCCGCAATTTTTCTGCAAGCACCTTCAACCGAAAGTTGCTCCAAAGCTATACGACAATCATAGAGTTGTGCTGCATCGTTGACAGAGAGAGTAGCCACCACGAAACCACCATTAGGTTTAGATACGATTAGTTTTTCTTTTTTTAATTGACCAATTGCCTCACGAATAGGAGTACGACTAACTTCTAATTGTTCTGCTAATTTAGTTTCGACGATTCGTTCGCCTGAAGCTAAATCTCCTTTGAGGATAATTCGCTTTAAGGCTTCATACACTTGTTGCCTCAGAGACTGACTTCTTTGAATAGAAATCATAGTTTGAGTTGTAACTCATTACACTGAATGGATAGATGGAAATTAAGGAATGATTTCCTCACATAGTATACAGTATACGATACAAATATTCTGGATTGAGCAAAGATAATGGTAGTTATGTAAGTATGAGGATATTCTTTTTCCAATTATGGCTCTTACACACTTTCAATACTGCTGGCGAATATGCTATCGAATTATCTTACATAAAATATTACTGACTACTGAAGTAAGAATTTTTGGCTTTTGCGCGAATGCGCTGCGTTGACAACGAGATCGCCGAATTTAACGATTTGAAGAAAAAACAAGCAAAGAATTTTCAAAATTATCTTCGCAAACACAGGGAGAGAATTCCTGATTATCAACTCTACCAAGAGCTAAATATCTGTATTGGTTTAGGATCTGTCGAGTCTTGGATCAAACAAATAGGTGCAAGAATGAAGATTGTCGGCGCGCAATGGAATCCACTAAACGTATCTCAAATGTTAAAGCTTCGCTGTGCGTATTTGGATCAAAATATCAGCTTGAGTATTTGTGCTTAGTTAAAAAGTGGGATGTTCCCCCAGCAATAGTTCATTTTGGTCTAGAAGGAGGTGATATTTAATATTACTAAAAACGTTAAAAGCAGTCAATCCAGGGCTTTGTGATTTACTATCTTAATTTTGCTATTTTGCTGTCTTGACGATGGGGTACATTTCAGAGAAACTAATTTTATCTTACA
>JBCCNG010000029.1:0-15516 GCA_039025955.1 Cyanobacteria bacterium P01_C01_bin.72
CGCGACTGAAGACTAAATTAAGAGTTAAATTCAACAACACAGCAAAATTCTGATTCAGAAATCAGACCTGTAGGGGCGACAAAGAGGCTGAGAAGTAAGCAGACAGAGATATAGAAGAAAGTAGCCTCCCAAAAGATGAGAGACGCGGAAGCAAAGCTTCCCAGTCGTCGTCTTACGACGACTGGGAAGCTTTGCTTCCGCGTCTCTCATCTTTTGGGAGGCTACTTTCTTCTATATCTCTGTCTGCTTACTTCTCAGCCTCTTTGTCGCCCCTACATGTCTGATTTCTGAATCAGAATTTTGCTGTCTTGTTGAATTTAACTCTTAATTTAGTCTTCAGTCGCGATCGCTCAAAAAGGTGGACTTTAACCGTGATTAACAACCGAACGCTCCAAGACTTGCTGTAGATCTTGAGTTAACGTTGTCACAGCCTGGCGACGATTTTTCTGATACTGTTCCCAATAGTCAGCAATTTGAAACGAGGGCATGGCGGTGATTTTTGCCCATTTTTCACCTAGATACGGGGTTTTAGCATTAGATTGTCCTTTCAGCCTGGCAACCATCTTCCAAAGCAGTAAAACTGTATCGGCAAATCTTTCGACACTGGGCTTCTCGGCGACGTAATGCCCCGTAACGCTAACAAAGGTTTCAACTAATCTCATGTGCCAAAGACGCAATTCTGCCTCAGAAGCAACTAAATCTGCTAACCCTCTAACCGCAGGAGCAAGATTGGTCAATTCCCCAATGTCTTCACGATAGATGCGACTCCAGCCCGCCTGTTCTACACGACGACAACGCTCGCTAATACCGCCGTTGGGTTTGACTCCTAATGATTGTTCTGCTACTTTTAACGCCGCATCTAATAAAGCCTGTAGCCGTTCGGGTAAATCTTTTTCCCCCTTGTCTAAATACTGTTGATAAAATTTGCTGTAAAAACCTTCCATCAGTGACAGCAAATGTTCTGCCAGGGCAATTAACCGCTGATAGAGTTCTGACTGCTGGCGATCGCTCGGAGTTTTACCATTAAGTAAACCCATACTTTGACTAGCAGTCTCCTCTAAACCGCTATCAACCTCTAGCTGAGTAAGTAATCCCTCTAAATACTGCCACGGTGCTGTTTGATAGAAATAGCGAATACCCATCGGCGCGATTGCCACTGTCTCATTTCGTTTTGCCTTGAGCAAGTCTTCCTGACACCAAAAGCCAAACTGAGCGATGCCTGGTTCAATGGGACTAACTACTTCATTATGCCCATTGGTTGCTCCTTCAGGAGCAGCCGCCAGAGGAAACTGCCCGTTGACAAACAGATCGCGAATTGAGCGTAATCCTACCCGATCTAACGCGCCGCGACGAATTGGCGTACCCCCCAGCTTAGAAATTCCCCAACCCACACGATTTCCTGCCCACAAAGGAATACCACGGTCATAAATAAAATGAGTATGGACAGGCGATCTTAAAGACACATTGCTCTGCTGTGCTAGTTGAGGCAGTTGATTCCACAGTAGTTGGGCAATACAGGGAGGATCAATTACCGTTGGATGGCGAAATGCCATCATAAATCTTAGCTTACCCTGCTGAAACTGATGATATAGCTCAATTAATTCTTCAGGGTGATCTACCTCAACTCGGACAAGACTATGACTATAGCGTAGCCACCAGGGAATAATATTCCTAGCTAAGTTCCAGACAACGGGGCTATAGGCGGGGGGAATAAATTCCAAAGAAGACTGGGCTTGGGTCATTGTCGTCAAACTCGATTATTTAAGCTATTTAAGGAAATATTTGGTGATGTTTGGATATCGGATATCACTGAAAAACCACAAAGGACGGCTGGCAATTTAGTCTTTTTTGCTCATTGCCCCAATACCTTGAAAGAGCAAAAATAAACCACTGATGACGATTGCGAGGGCAACAACTCCAAAAGCGATATCTGCCCAGTTTGTATTTTCCATTTGCTTTTTCAAATTGAATATAGAATACTAAAAATATTATCTAACGTCGATCTACCGAACTATACCAGAATGTTTCGAGTTATGACTCCTGGATTTGAGGCTACCTATGAGCGTTGGACAGATGCTTTAAATCAGGCAAACTCTTTAATTCCTCAATGCAAGGGGCTATTTAAGGACGTTCGGATTTACTACGGCGAAAACTTAATCTGGCTGTACAGTCGTTCCCACAAATATCCTCAGTATATTGGCGCAGGGGTCTATGATAAGCTAGTCAGGCTGTTTGTTCAAGAAGCGATGGCAGAAGAGGCCGCTAATAATCCTGATCCTGATCCCGATACAGATTCAGATCAAGATTCAGATTCCAACTCATAAATGTAGCGATACAAATGTGGCGATCGCCTGCCGCTGCCGTTATACTTAGACATTATTTTGCTATTTTGGCATTTAGTTAAACTAATCTTAAAAAGATTAAGAACAAGGTTTCAGTTTTGACAATTCTGCTGCATAATAAGAGACGGCGCTACTGATAGAGTTTGTAACCAATGACTAAAACATCAAGCACTAGATGTAGTACTGTCTCCTCAAGATATTTAACTCGACTCCTATAATGAAATCATCATCTGTCCAGCAAGCAGAACAGGCTAGAGAGCTGCTACTTAATCAATTAAGGGAACGTCAAACGCCAATTAGTTTGCAAGAGTTAGGAATCAAAAGTAATGCTAGCTTATCTCATCGTAGTCTCAAAGAAGCTGCCTGGAGATTAGTAGAAGAAGGTAAAGCTCAATTTAATTCAACTTGGGATCTAGAAATTTTGTAGTTCTGGACTGCGATACAGCTATGTCGGTTATCAGATTCATGAGGGACAAAGATAATCGTTTGAAGGCAGAGGGCAGTCCTAAAGGATATGTTAGCCCTTGTCCTAAAGGATACCGCTTCGCATATGGTACACCTTCGGATAAGGGCAGAAATAAGATATATCTCACCACTGTAAGAATTGCTACAAATAACCCAAATAATACGTCATGTGCAACTATTTTTAAGTCATCGCTTAAAAAGCTAAAAGCTAATAGCTTTTTGAAAACCGAGATGTACCTCTCTCAACCGAGAATTGCCATAGCATGAGATCACAGATTGCTGGTAATCGCTTCTAAAGCGATATGTTTTAGTGACAAATAAAATACATATTAATTACTTTAAAACGAAATATTAATATGTTTATTTCCCAAATCAAAGCCAAATCCTCCCTGGGTGTTACTTTGGCTGCTTGTGCAACGGCGATCACTTTTCAATCTCCTACTCAGGCTGAGATCGGCAACATGTCTGAGGTTTTAGTACAAACTGCCGATATGCTGAATCAGCAATTACCAATGATGGTTGACCCTGATACTCGCTGGGACTCTTCCTTTGCAGGACCAGGGATGGTTATGAGTTATAAATACACCTTGCTCAATCAGTCGGCAAATAATATTAATGGGGCGCAGTTTGCCAGAAATGTCCACCCAACCTTGACTGATCTAATTTGTAACAATCCCGTTACTCAAGTTTTTCCTGACAATGGAGTACTATTAAACTTCAACTATTATGACAAAAGCAGTAACCTAATCGCCAGAGTAAAAGTTACCCCCAGCGATTGCCAATAAACCTGATTAGTACCCAATACTTCTTGACAAAATTCTTAAATAAAATTTTAGACAAATACTCGATGCTGCAATGAAGGCATCTGCTGACGCACCTGTTGTAAACGTTGGGGATTAATTTCCGCTACAGCAACACCTGGTGCGTTTCCTGCATCAGCTAGAATTACTCCCCAGGGATCAATAATCATTGCGTGTCCGTGGGTATAACGACGCTCATAATGGTTTCCTGTTTGAGCAGGAGCGATCACATAACAAGTGTTTTCAATTGCTCTTGCCTGTAAGAGAACCTGCCAATGATCTTTTCCCGTAAAGGCGGTAAAAGCAGCAGGAATGAAGATTATATCAGCACCCTGGCGCGAAAGGTAGCGATAGAATTCGGGGAAGCGGACATCGTAGCAGATAGACAGCCCCAGTTTACCCAATTGCTCTGATTCATAAAGCGTGGGAATCACTTTACCCGCCATGACGGTACTAGACTCCTGATAAGTATTGCCATCTGGAACATCAACATCAAACAGATGTACCTTTTGATAGTGAGCCACCTGCTGACCATTGGGAGTAACTAAAGATGCCGTATTGTAGGCTTTTTTCGAACTTTCCGCTACGGGAACAGGAAAACCGCCTCCCAGAATTGTAATTTGATATCTCTGCGCCATTTTCTTAAGAAACTGCTGGGCTTCAGCGGCAATTTCTGGCGCCTGTGCTAATTTTTCCATTTCTTGACCCAAAAAGGCAAAATTTTCTGGTAAGCTGACTAATTCTGCTCCCTGGCGCACTGCCAGCTCAATTAATTCTTCAGCTTGAAGCAAATTCTGGGTCAGATTTGGTTTGCTGGTCATTTGCACAGCGGCGGCGAGATATGACTTCATGGAAAGACTTAAAATATTTTGGGCTAGGTTTTCTAGGATATAGCGAAGGGAACAGTTTGAAAAACCAGATTTGTCAAAACTAGATTTATAAAATGAATCCTTCTGGCAACAGATCTTGAATAGTTAACTTTTGCCATCCTTCGCTGCCAGGGAAAATAACTTGAGCCTGCTGTCCAAATTCCCAAATCACCTGGCGGCAAGCACCGCAGGGAGAACAGAAAACATTTTTGTTATTAGCTATGGCGATCGCTCGTATAACTATTTTATCTTTATCTTTACCCCTAGCTATTATGGCATTGGCGATCGCATTTCTTTCGGCACACATACTCAAGCCATAGGAGGCATTTTCCACATTGCATCCAGCAAAGATTTCCCCCGTATCGATCAGTACCGCCGCTCCTACTTTGAATTGCGAATAAGGAGCATAAGCACTATCTATCGCCTGAGTAGCGACTTGAATTAACTCTTCTTGTTCTGACTTTGATAATTCGTTGGACACGACAAATTTATGGGGGCAAATGGTATTCGTGACAAGTTAAGGTTGTGTGCTGTTTGTCCATAGGTTTGCAGGTCTTAGCTTTACTTGTCAGCAATGGGTAAATGAGATTAGATTGATTGGAGCAACTGATGTACGCCCATCTTAATTTAGCTAATATTTAGCTAACTCCGTCTTATCGACTCACCGAAGCTAAACTTTGCTGTATTTGAGGTCTACCCGAAACTACCGCTCTCGCTAAATCATGAAGCATGGTTTCGGTTGTTTCCCAATTAACGCAGGCATCAGTGATACTCTGACCATATACAGCGGGTTTTCCATCTTTTGGTATGGACTGATTACCCGCAACTAAATGACTTTCAATCATTACACCCACAATATGCTGTGAACCAGCTTCAATTTGCTGATTGATATTGTCTAACACCTCCACCTGTTTAGCATAATCTTTGCGGCTGTTACCATGACTGCAATCAATCATAATGCGTGAGTTCATCGCCTTCTGTTTTAAGGCTGTAACTGCGGCTTCAATGTCTTTGGCTTCATAGTTGGGTTTTGCTGCACCACCCCGCAAAACTAAATGTCCATCAGGATTACCTGTCGTTCTAACAATGCTGGCTAGTCCATCCTGATTGATACCCAAAAAGTGGTGCGGAATTTTAGCGGTCAGCATCGCGTTAATAGCAGCGGAAAAACTACCATCTGTACCGTTTTTATAGCCCACAGGCATCGATAAACCAGAAGCCATCTGACGGTGAATTTGGCTTTCAGTAGTGCGCGCTCCAATAGCCGTCCAGCAGATTAAATCAGCAATGTATTGGGGAGTAATGGGGTCAAGTAATTCTGTAGCGGCAGGTAAGCCAATATGAGCTAGATCCAGCAGTAGCTTTCTGGCAGTTTGCAAGCCATGATTGATATCGTAGCTATTATCTAGGTGTGGGTCATTAATTAAGCCCTTCCAGCCTACTGTCGTGCGAGGTTTTTCAAAATAGACTCGCATCAGGATTTCTAACTGATCCTGAAACTGCGATCGCAGTTTTGCTAGCTTTTCTCCATATTCTTGAGCCGCCGCGACATCGTGGATCGAGCAAGGACCTACTATCACTAAGACTCGCTTATCTTTACCCTCTAATATATTACGAACGCTATCGCGAGTTTTAGTTACTAACTGAGCAACTTCTGAAGCGATGGGTAACTCGCTTTTAATAAATGCGGGGCTTAACAATGGTCTAGTTTCAATAACGTGCAGGTCGCTGGTAATGTCCATGTGTTTTAGGAAGTGCTTTGAGGAAATGTTTTTAGAAAATGCTGTTAGATATCAAAATAAGCCAGGGGAAGGCATTACTTTTACGATTATAAAATTTTGATTGTTAAAACTGTATGACCCTAGGACAAATAATGGTAAATTCAATTCTACTTCTGGTATAGTTTACATTTTTTAATCACCGTAGGAAACAGCAGGTTGAATCTCGTAACTTAAGTTAAACCATGCTGGAAGTTAACCATGTCCAGCTATCCTGTTATAGATATAGCTGAATTTGTACATAATTATTCGTAAATCTTTATGAGTACCCATATTGTTACTGGTGTTGCAGGATTTATTGGTTCTCACCTAGCAGAAGCTCTTTTAAAACAGGGAGACGAAGTTATCGGTGTTGATCAGTTAAATGACTATTACGATCCTCAACTAAAGCACAATAATTTGGTCAATCTTAAGGAGTATCCTGGCTTCAAGTTGATTAAGGCAGATATTCAAGCGTTAGACTGGTTAGAATTATTAAAATCTGTAGATGTCGTCTATCACCAGGCGGCTCAGGCAGGAGTGAGAGCTAGCTGGGGCACTGGATTTGGAAATTATACTGCCAGAAATATTAACGCGACTCAAGTAATTCTCGAAGCCGCCAAGCAAGTTAAATCCCTCAAGAGGATCGTTTATGCTTCTAGCTCCTCAATTTATGGCAATGCCGTCACCATGCCCACTCCTGAAACCCTCTGCCCGCAACCTGTTTCTCCTTATGGCATCACTAAGCTAGCTGGTGAACGTTTATGCTGGCTATATCAGCAAAATTTTGGTGTGCCGGTAACTGCTCTGCGCTACTTTACAGTTTATGGGCCAAGACAAAGACCAGATATGGCTTTCCACAAGTTCTTTAAAGCCGCTATCGAGCAAAAACCGATTAACATCTATGGCGATGGACAGCAGACAAGAGACTACACTTTTGTCCAAGACATTGTAGCGGCAAACTTAGCTGCCACCAGAGTGCCAGAAGCTATCGGTGAGGTGTTTAATATTGGTGGCGGTAGTCGGGTAACTTTGATCGAGCTACTAGCTATGATGGAGCAGGTAATGGGACAGCCTATTCGTCGAAACCATCTAGACAATGCAGTCGGTGATGCTCGGCATACCAGCGCCGATATTAGTAAGGCGCAAAAGCTACTGGGCTATGTCCCCCAGATTTCTTTATTAGAAGGATTGACCCAGGAATGGTACTGGATTAAAGATTTGTATGCCTGATGTGAACTATCGCGGTTATCAGGCTCATGAGATACAAAGATGATCTTTTGAGGGCAGAGGGCAGAGGGCAGAGAGCAGAAGTACCTCACTACTGTGAGAATTATCATAAAGGAACGCGCATCAAGATAGCTTAGCTCGGCTTTAGTCAGAGGAGTATTTCAAAAGTCTTCTGCTTCAATTTGGAGCAGTTGCCCATTAGCTTCATCCGTCAAAACATAGAGCATCCCGCTGGGGCTTTGTCTGACATCTCGCACTCTCTGACCAATATAAATTGACTCTTCTTGCAGGATATTACCCTCCTCATCTAAATCAAGGCGACGAACATCTCGGGAAACCAAACCCCCAGCAAATAAATCCCCTTGCCATTGACTAAAGAGATCGCCTGTATAAACCGCTAATCCTGAAGGGGCGATCGCTGGAGTCCAGACAACTTTGGGGTCAATCATACCTGGACGAGAACGTTCGGCGGAAATTTGCCCTCCAGTATATTCTTCACTGTAGGTAACTTCTGGCCAACCATAGTTTTTCCCCGCTGCTAACAGATTTAGTTCGTCTCCCCCCTTGGAACCATGTTCCGTTGCCCATAACCTGTTGCGAGAACTATCAAAAGCCAGCCCTTGAATATTCCGATGTCCATAGCTCCACACCGCAGGCTCAGTAGCGGCAGAATCGAAGGAGGGATTGTCGGCGGGGATTGAACCATCATCATTGAGACGGATCACCTTACCGAGAGGAACACTCAAGTTTTGCGCCTGGCGACGAATCAAGTTGCCGTCTAGTTGAATTGGTGGATTCCCACCATCACCAATGGAAACCAGCATCGTTTTATCTGGTAGCCAGACAATCCGTGAGCCAAAGTGTTGCCTACCATTTTTAACTGGATTGACCTCAAAAATAACTTCTAAATTGTTTAAAGCCGCCCCATCAAATTCTGCTCTGGCAATTCTTGTTTGATTTGCCGATCTATTACCATGGGCGTAGGTAAGATAAACCAGACGATTGCTAGAAAAATCAGGATGCAGAGCCACATCCATTAAACCCGCTTGACCACCTGCCAAAACTTCGGGAACTCCTGAAATTGCTTGGGAATTTAAGACACCGTTGCGAGCAATTCTCAATCTGCCTGGACGCTCGGTAATCAGCATTGAGCCATCGGGTATCCAGGCAATACTCCAGGGATGTTCTAGCCCTTCTAAGACGGTTTTTAGCTTAAAGTTCTGGGCAGTAACCAGGTTATCTGGAGAAAATAAAGGATTATTTGCCGCCAGATTATCGCCACTGGAAGCAGAGGTAGGATTTTTGAGCCAGGAACACCCAACAAAACTGAATAAGACACTGCCGCACAAGGCAATTTTTGTCAGGCGCTTAATTCTTAGTTTCATCAACTTCAATTAATGGTTAGCTTCAATCTAGCATTTTCGAGTTTCTGTCCTTCGCAACTTTTATTTGACAGCAATCAGAAATACTATAATCGATGTGTTTAAATCTATCGAACCTCTCATCAGCCAATGCTCACAATATAGTGCTACTTTACAGAAACTATGTATCTTTTGTATCGCTTGAGGGGCTGCCAGGGAAAGAAGATACTATAGAAATTTCCCAGAAATAGCAGTTTAAATTTACATCAAACAACTGCTCGGCGATCGCTTTTAGTACTAAGTTACGAAATCATGTGAACCTCACCAATTATTCCCAATTCCCTGAGTTTCGTCCACTGTCTAATTATAACTAGAGACTGCTATTCCCATAGAAGAGCTTTAGAAAGAGAGGGATATTTCATGGCGAAAAAAAACAGTCCGTTTCACTGAACCAAAAAGGCAGATAGTATCGATCGCTCAATACTCGCAACTTAATTTAAAGAGATTACAGCAGTCTTTCTGATCGCAATTCTGAGGGAGGTAAAAGAAAATGGCTAACTTCTGATTCTTTGTTTATCTTTTTGAATCGCTTCTCCCAGAACTACATTCACCTGTTCGCCAATTAGCATCACTAGAGAACTGAGATAAAGCCAGAGCATAAGTATAATCGCTGTTCCCACTGTGCCATAGATTTTGCTGTAAATCCCGATGTGAGAAACATACAGGCGAAAGATTAAAGAGACGATTGCCCAAGAGATAGCAGCGAGAATTGCTCCAGGCAAAACGGGTGTGTTTTCGGTTCTCTTGCTAGTACCGTAGCGATAGATCAGGGAAAAAGCGATCGCAATAATGCCCAGGGCGATGGGAAACCCCAGCCAACGCCACAGATCAATCAGGAAGTTGCTCAGGGATACTTCAATCTCTGAATTGAGCAGCAAATTTTGGATCGTCAAATAGCCAGCATAGACTAGCTGCGCCGCGACAGTACCGAAGATGACTAGCAGTGTAGTAATAGCAGTTTTGAATTCTTGATCGCTTTTTCGTCTTAGCTTGGTTTTGAATTGATAGATCATACCAGCAACGGTGGTGGCGATCGCAACTACCACAATGATGGTAAAAATTTTCCAGGTACTTAACAATAGGGAAATCCAATTTTGCTGAAGCGCTATCTGTAACAGAATATCGCCAATCCATAATAAGAAACAGGCGATAATTAATAGGGCGATCGTTAATATAGTGAGATAAACAGCGACTACCTTGGTTTCTAAGTAGGATCTTTTCGCCTCTGGTGTAACCTGGTGAATTTGATCGAGAGCATTAATCGCTGCACTTAGGACACCTGAGATGATCCAGATTGTCGTCAAACTACTCAAAGAGAACCAGCTTTTACTTTCCGCAGCCCTAATCTCCTCCACAAACCCCAAGAGTAATGTCCAAACTTGAATTGGCACAATGTCAGCATAATACACCGCAAAATTGGCTAAGGTCGATTCAACGGAAGCGGCAAAAAAGCTAATGGCGGTCAAGACGGCAATAATAGCGGGAAACAAACCTAACATGGCACTAAAAGCCATTTCCGCTGCCAAGCCTGTTAAACGTTTTCTGATGACGCAAGCAATAGTTTTTCGTACTGTTACCCAATTGAGATAACGTCTTAGCTTAAACCAGACAAACATAAAAAGTTTTGTCCCTATTGCTAATTAAACTTGCCAATTAAATAATTTCGGCGATTTTGACTACTGCTTTTATAACCTTATTTTTCGTGGATGGGTAGCGCTTACTCCTGGTCAGAAATACAGGAATGCTCTGACGGGACGGGATCGTATCCTCCTGGATGGAAAGGATGACAGCGCAAGAGTCGTTTGATGCTTAACCAACTACCTTTCACCGTTCCGTAAGTGGAGATCGCTTAAAGGGCGTATTGCGAGCAGGTTGGCTGAAATCGGCAAGAAGGAGGAAATAAAGGGGAAATAAATCGACGATAACCGCGAATTAAGGCTAATAATGTAGCTTTCATTGGTTTTGTTTTTAACTCATTATCTAATAAGAAAGAAGCCTGTGACTGCGCTGCGAGAATTTGTACTGCACCCATCGTTTTACAAGCTCTTGTGCAACTATTGGAGTAACATCAGGCGATCGCCAATTTACAGGCTTTTGTTTCTGCTAACGTGCAACATATTTATCAGATTCAGCTACCCCAAAAATCGGTGACTTTAGTCAATAATTCTTTAAAAGTAGCACAAAAACATTACACTGTTGTACCCATGTTGGCAGGTCAAGAAATATCCTGGTCAATTGCTTAAATTAGCCAATTGCTTTTTTGACAAAAAATTGATGCAATAAATACATTTGACTGCATAAGATCTAGATTTACGTAGTTTTTGTTACAAAAAGTATGAAAAATCGATGGCAGCATAGAACGAGCAATTTACATCTCGCAATATGAATAATCAAGCCTCACTCTTCTTTGCCGCAATTTTTGGTTTAATCGCAGGAATGGGTCATGGTGTGGTTTCTCACTATCAAGAGCTGCCTTTTTCCTTGTCGGAACAGGTGATTGAATCAATCAGTGGCAATAGTTTTAACTAGATTTATTGCTGAAGGCAAAAAAGTATCCGTTGTTACAATCTGAAGAAAATATTAAAAGTAGCCATTGTTACATTTTCTCTTGAGAGAATAATAAAAAGAATTTATTATTGTCGAGGTTGTAACGAATGCAGTTACGCACATCAAACGAAAATCTATCTAGCTCTTATGCACTTCTAGCTATTCCTTTGGTAGCTTTAGTCACTTTTGTCGTTGGCTATACAGCTTCTCGCGCCACTCTTAGTCAAACAGCCGAGCAACAGGTAGTTTCCGAAGACTACAATTTAGTTATTCCCCATCAGGCTACCTTGTGGAAAGATTTTGGGAACTAGTTTTTAAGTTATTAATTGGCATTGCTAATTTGATACATAAGACACATCATCTTTCTGTTATCAGATTACGCTTAATAAAATTTGTATATTGCTTTCATGGTGCTATCGGATGTTGTTGTCTTGATAGGCTATACCATGGAAGCTTTTTTACTTTTCAAATACTCCAAAAAATGCTTTACGTATTCCTTTTGTTAATGCTATCTTTTCCGATGCTTTATTTATTTATTTGTATCGCGAACCACAGCCTAATATTAGCAGCATCATGGAAGGGTGGAAATCTCAACGTTGGATAATGCCATCCTAGTTGAGCAGTTAGCATGGTCATCAATTCGGTTTGATTGCTTTTGACAGTGCGAATACACGATGTTTAATCGAATTAAAGTTAAAAACTAAGCAAAAAAACATTATTGCGATTGACGAGCAATACGATCTTGAATTAGTAATTTCTCATCCTGTAAAAAAACACATACAAGCGATCGCCTTTTATAAAGAAAAGCTGCATTGGCAAATACTAGACCGAGGTATTGCTGAGGATTTTGAAGCACTCGGACAAGTTTGCTCTGGTGAAATTAATCTTGTGAGTCGCGATTTGATAGATCGAAAATGGCTCATTGCTGATCGCAGTGATAATGCGCCAAGCTATTACTACATCTATGATTGCGAATCTAGATCGAGCAAACTGTTATTCTGTGATCGTCCTGAATTAGAACACTTACCTCTGATACCAGTAGAATCAATTTCCTATCAAGCGCGAGATGGTTTGACTATTCATGGCTATTTAACTCTACCTCAAAATATAAAACCTCCTTATGCTACTGTTTTGCTAGTTCATGGAGGTCCTTGGTGGAGAGATACCTGGAGCTTTGACTCTCGCGTTCAGTGGTTAGCTAACCGAGGTTATGCTGTTTTACAGCCCAATTTTAGAGGTTCGACTGGCTACGGAAAAGTCTTTCTAAACCTAGGCAATCGTCAGTGGGGAGGTACAATGCATGACGATCTTATCGACGGAGTAAACTGGCTAACTCAAAAAGGTATTTCTGACAAAAATAAGATTGCAATTATGGGCATTTCTTATGGTGGATATGCCACCTTAGCAGGGTTAGCCTTTACTCCAGATGTATTTGCTTGTGGTGTGGATATAGTAGGGCCAAGTAATTTAATCACTCATTTAGAGAATGTTCCTGACTACTGGATTCCCTACATGGCGATGCTCAAAAATCGAATAGGAGATTTAGACACAGAAAAAGAATTTTTGAAGTATAAGATCGCCTTTATTTTCCGCAGACAAAATTCAAAAACCGCTTTTAATTGCTCAAGGAAAAAACGATCCTCGCGTAAAAAAATCGGAAAGCGAACAAATTGTGAATGCCATGCGTCAAGCAGGTATATCGGTTGAATATGTACTTTACACAGATGAAGGACATGGTTTTGCTCGTCCTGAAAACAGCTTAAATTTCTATGGACTAGCAGAAGAATTTTTGACTAAACACTTAGGAGGTCAATTTGAACCTTTTGAAGATATAGAAGGACATTCAGGAATTATTAAATAGCTACCGATGAAAATTTTTGGTCTCAACAGAAGCAAATATTGTCGTTGTATAAATGTCTGCCTGTCAGTTTCGTAACAGAGAGCAAAACACTACTTTTGCGGTTTAAAATAAGCTTCCATTACCTGTCTAACCATTGGTGCGGCAACTGAACCACCACCGCCGCCTGAATGTTCGGCAAATGCCACCACTACAATTTCTGGCTTGTCATGGGGAGCATAAGCCCCAAACCAAGTGTGGGAATCTCCTGGAGGAGCTTCTGCTGTGCCGCTTTTTCCTGCCCCTGGAGGTGTATCGGGAGAATTTAGTCTTCCTCCTGTACCCCCGTCAACGACTGCTCTTAGACCCTTTCGTACTGTGGTAATGGTCGCGGGTTTAAGATTAAGGTTAATCTTTGGAGGCTGTTCTTTATGCACCAAATGAGGCGTGACTCGATAACCATTATTGGCGATCGCACTAAACATTACCGCTACCTGTAAAGGAGTGGCGCTCGTAAAGCCCTGACCAATAGACATATTCACCGTATCGCCGACAGTCCAGCCCCAATTTCTGAAGTTGCGCCGTTTCCAGGCATCATCCGCAATTAGACCGCCAGTTTCCCCCCTCAACTCAATACCCATCGGTTGACCAAAGCCAAATAGCCGCGCATACTTAATTAGCTCTTTACCACCTACTCCCCGCCCAATTTGACCAAAAAAAGTATTGCTACTCCAAGCTAAAGCCGAGACATAACCCATCCGACCAAAACCGCGCCGATTCCACTCCCGAAATCTCGTGCCGCCAACAGATAAATAAGGATAAGTTCCCAAAACTGTATTAGCAGGATACTTTCCCGTTTCTAATCCCGCTACTGCCGTCACCACTTTAAAGGTAGAGGCAGGAGGAAACGCTCTCAAAGTCATATTCAGAAAAGGATTGCCCTGAGACTGTAGTTCTTGCCAAACTTCTGCGGTAATGGGATTGGAAAAAATATTGGGGTCAAAACTAGGATAACTAGCCATGGCTATTACTGCCCCGGTGTGAGGATCTAGGGCAACTATTCCTCCTCTTTTTTCTCCTAATGCTTTCTCGGCAGCTTCTTGCACTGCTACATCAATAGTCAGAGTTAGGTTGTCTCCCGACGCAGCAGGCTGTTCTCCCAGCAGGCTAACTACTCGTCCAGCACCATTAACTTTTAGCTTCAATCCGCCCCATTCTCCCCTCAGTTGGGATTCATAAGCCGATTCAATGCCCATTTTGCCAATTACATCACCCAGACGGTAGCCTTCAGGCTTTTTCTGTTTTAGTTGTTCTTGGTTGAGTTCTCCTGTATGGCCCAAGATATGGGCTGCTAGATTGCCTTGGGGATAGTAGCGTATCTTATCAATATCTGTTTCGACCCACCTTAGTTGAGACTTATATTCTTCGAGAGCAGTTACCTGGGCGGGGGTTAGGTTACGAGCAATGGGAATCAGGCTCGGGTAGTTATATCCTGCGGCAGCGATTTTCTGCTGAAGTTCTTCTGGCTCTACTTCGAGTATTCGTCCGATAATTTGCAGGTTTTTTGACCAACTAGGCTCTTTTTGAGCTTTGGGCCAGAGATAGGCAGAATAAGACTGTTTACTAGTGGCTAACAATTTACCATCACGATCAAAGATATTGCCTCGTACGGGTTGCTTTGGCACGATACGAGTTCGATTAACTTCCGCTTTGCGCTGGTTTAACTCCCCCTGGCGCAACTGAAGATGATTTAAGCGCCAGCCGATACCGCCAAAAAAAATTAGGCTAATTACGGTGGCGATGGGAATTGCTTGAAGCTGACTGCCAACTGTACGCTCTCCTAAATCTGGAGATTTGCTTTTTAAAATAGAACCCATGGTCAACGAAAGGTAAACAGTAAATATGCGCTGCGTCGCGCATCGTCAGACGACTTAAAGGCAAAGCCTCCGCCTTTGAAGAATTCTTGGGGACAGTGAATGATTGGTTATCAATAACTATTGTTCCCTTTCCCGTAGCAACTGAAATCACTAATTTAGCTCATTGACGTTCTCCTCCACCTAAAAGAGCTTACAAAGGTAGATTGATTTATTACGCCTAATGTGAATTTCAATAACCAACAAGGTCGTGTATAAACAAAGAAATTGCGTAACTCAGAGGCTACCATAGCTTGCCTATTGAATAACTAAAAAGCGCAGCGCGTACGCGCAGATCGTCGTCTTACGACGACTTACAAGCCTTTGGCTTGTGC
>JBCCNG010000030.1:0-15202 GCA_039025955.1 Cyanobacteria bacterium P01_C01_bin.72
AGACGATATCCGAAGGTGTATCCTTTAGGACTGGCGACTTTTTCAAAGTCGCGCACTGGGACGCATTCGCGTCCGTGCCTTTGTCCTTTAGGAATCCTTTAGGGCTTGTCCGAAGGACTGTGGACTAAGCTCCTTTGTGCGCGTACGCGCTGCGCTTGAGGCTGAAAAAAATTAGTTATTGACCGCCTAAAACTGTCCTAACTGCTCTAACTGTCCCAACTGTTGTTAAGTAAAGTTTTTAATAATAGTTAAACAATTTTGCTCGTTTTCGGTGCGGTAATATTCCAGATGGTCAGAAATCTTATTTAAGATTGGAATACCACGACCACTAGCTAACCAGTCTGCATGTTTTCTCGATGTCTCGGCGATAAATCGGTGTAAATCAAAAGCAGAGCCATAATCCCAAATCTTAATTTCTATTGCCGTCTCTTGCAGCAGCACTTCAATTTTGATCGGAATATCTGACGGTAAATTCTTGTGCGCATGTCGTACCGCATTGGTAAATCCTTCTGCTAGAGCTAACCGACACTGTAGCCAATCTCTCAATGGAATAAAATCCTGATAAACTTGGTTAAACTGCGACAGCACTTGATCTAATGCATTTAAATCGCTGGGGACTTCAATTTTGATGCTTCGGAGAACTTTCAACTGTTTTGTGCCTCAATCAAACATTGCCTAAGGAAAGCTCCTGAGCAAGACTGGCAGGAGTGAAACTCTTGCGTATAATATCAGTGGTTTTCACTTAAATAAAGATTTGAGCTTGGTAACTTGACACCACATTTTTCTGCAACGGGCAAAAATATTGCTGCATTATTTACTTTGAATTTGAGAATCAACTTCGACTTTAGTGGGTCGTGCTAGGGTAATAGTTCGCGATCTCTCTATATTTTTCCCTGATCTAGTATGGGCAAATGTATGATGGTAGATAACTTAATATATTTTAGTTTAGCAAGGCGACTTAGATTTTTCTCAAAAAGACTGACTAGTCGCGTCTAGTGTGAGATCGCTTTAACCTGTGGTTGTCAGCTAAAAAACTATTAACATACTATGGCTCAAATTTTGATCATTGACGATGACTCCACAACTCAACTGCTATTAGAGAGAACTTTAATCATGCAGGGCTATGATATCACCTTAGCCAGTGATGGAGAAGAAGGCCTTATCAAAGCCAAAGCCATTCGCCCGGCACTAATTATATGTGACTGGATTATGCCGCGTAAAAATGGCTTAGAAGTTTGTGTTCAAATTAAATCAACTCCTGAGTTATCTACTACTTTCTTTATTCTGCTGACTTCCCTCGATTCTGTGGAAGATCGGGTTAAAGGTTTGGATGCAGGAGCTGATGACTTTTTATGCAAACCAATTGAAATGCATGAATTAAAAGCTAGAGTCAGAGCAGGATTGAGACTACATGAGCTTAGTCGAGACTTGCAAAGCCAAAAGCAAATCTTGGAAGATGAGCTAGCCGAAGCTGCCGAGTATGTTAGTACTATTTTACCCGCACCTTTGCAGCATCCTTCGTTAACTATTGATGCCTGTTTTATTCCGTCGCGTCAATTAGGAGGGGATAGTTTTGATTATTTTTGGCTAGACGATCAGCATTTAGTATTCTACTTACTGGACGTTTCGGGACATGGTTTACGAGCTAGTCTACCTTCTTTGGCGGTGATCAATCTTTTGCGTTCTCGTGGACTGAATAACGTCGATTATCATCAGCCTAATACAGTGCTGGGCGGCTTGAATCAGACTTTTCAAATGAGTGATCGCAACGACAAGTATTTTACCATCTGGTATGGAGTTTACGATCAGCAAAACCGCAGCCTAACCTACTCTAGTGCAGGTCATCCTCCAGCTATCTTGTTAGCTCCTTCTGATCAATCTGCCGAGCAGCGTTTGAAAACGCCAGGTGTTCCCGTCGGTATGTTTCCCGATATTGAATATGTCAATGCTTCGTGTCAGGTAGCCGCTAATTCTAGTCTGTATGTATTCAGCGATGGTATTTACGAGGTCGAACCTCAGACCAACTCTCATTGGGGATTAGACCGTCTGATCAATCTGCTCAAAAAATATCAAAGAACTCCCGAAAGGGATTTGCAGCGTCTGCTACAGTATGTAAGAACCTGGCATCCTAACTTTCAATTTGAGGATGATCTGTCAATCTTACAAATAGATTTTTCCTAAAGCTGCTCTTGATCAGAATACATATTCGTTTTAATTAATTTTTGTGCCGTCTAAGTTATGGATTCGATGTAGGAGGTAGTCCTAAAGGATACCGCTTCGCATATAGGTTGTTAATTCAACGTGAGCTCGATGACTACAATTCTCATTTAAAATTACTATATCCTTTGATCTATCCATTGGTACTTAAGAGAAAGTTCCATCACTACCTTGAGCCTCTTCTTGCTGGGAGACTCGAATACCTGTTCTGGCATAGTGTAGATATTTGAATAAACCTTGATAGGATTCGCTTTTGCCACTAGCTTGTTTTCTCTTTCCCGACTTCAATTGATTATTGGCGGATTCAATCCCATAGATTATTAAACCAACTGCCAGCCAGAAAACAAAGCTGAGGACTAAAATTGTGCCGTTAATGGCAATCATACCAATAACCTGACTCCAGATCTGAAACAGTCGCCCAATTGGCTGCTCAATGTAGCCTGGTAGCTCATAAGCAAATATTCCTGCTGCCAAAGTCCCCCAGATACCGCAGCCCAGATGTACAGATATTGCTCCCACAGGATCGTCAACCCGCAACTTTTGAAGTAACTGCTCGATCACGATCACCCAAATACTGCTGACTGCTCCAATTAAGACCGCCACCGCCAAACTTACATACACAGAAGAAGCCGTAATACTGACTAATCCTCCCAGAATACCGTTTATGACCAAGGGAAGTCCCAGTTTTTGACCCCGCAAGCCCCTTAGCAGCAACACAAACACTCCTCCCGCCCCACCAGCCAGCATAGTTGTCATCACCACATGGGGCGCATCAACTACAGATATTACTGACCCACCATTAAAACCGAGCCATCCTAGCCACAAGATCAAGCAGCCCAAAGTTGATAAAGAAAGATTGTAGTAACTAAAAGACTGAATCTGAGCCGAAAAACGATTGCCCCGAACTTGATCAGGATCGTAGCCCCAGCAGCCCCGTCGAGGACCAATCAACATTGTCCCTACTAGCCCTGCCATCCCACCAACGGAATGCACCACCGTCGAGCCAGCAAAATCGAGGAAATTAAAGCTGACCCTCAGCCAGCCCTCTGGATGCCATACCCAGCGACCCGTAAGAGGATAGGCGATCGCAATTAGCAGAAAACTAAACCAGAAAAAAGCCCAAAATTTAACCCTTTCCGCCATTGCCCCAGAAACAATCGTGGCGGTAGTCCCCGCAAAAACTAACTGCCAAAAAAACACAACCATCCAAGGCTGTCCTGGATAAAGTAGCTCCAAAGCATCAAAACCTTGATTAAAGGTAGTTTGCAGAGGAGGTGCAAATGCCTGAAAAAACCAGCCTGTAGTGCCAAGCCAGGCTGTACCATTACCAAACATGATGCCAAAACCAAACGCCCAAAACGCCAGAATAGAGACACAGAAGACAATTAGATTTTTGGCCAGGACATTAGTAGCATTTCTGGTCTGACATAATCCTGCTTCCAACATGGCAAAACCCGCATTCATAAAAAATACTAGGCTACCCGCAACGATGAGCCAAAGAGTTTTAATATTGACCGAAGGCGCTAAATTAGCTGTTTGTGCTAATACTGGCTGGCTGAAAATAAATACAAGCAGACCCAGTGTAAAGAAAAAAATTTGTCTAGTTGCGATCGCCACTTTAAATAACCAAGAAAAATAATCAAGAATATAAATTTACCTATTTCAGCCTAGTTAGCATTTTGGCATCATAAATCCCCTCAGACCAATTTTTTCCCGTTTTGATCTGTTCTACCGTAAGATTTTCCACCCCAAAAAATTTGGTTTTTTGCAGATTGGCATCATTCAAGCGACACTGATTAAAATTAACATCACCAAAGTAAGCCTGAGCCAAATTAGAACGTACAAAATTTGCGCCGATGATATTTGCGCCCACAAAGTCTACTGACTGGAGATTAGTTTCGATAAAATTGGCATAGCTAATATTTGCCCCTGTAAGCAGACTATTGCTCAAATTGGCATTACTAAGCTTCGTTTCTACTAGATTGGCATTACTCAAATTAGCATTGCTTAAATCAGCATTGCTCAGATCTGCTCCTGATAGGTAAGCATGACTCAAATCCGCTCCTGAAAGGTCTATATCTCGTAAATCCGCTTCTGGGGCGTTAAAACCTCTAAGGGAAATGCGATCGCTATTCAAATCCTCTAAAGCCTGTAACCTGGCGTAACTATTCCTCAATCCATGAGCCGAATCGATTGTCTTCCAAGCTTCATAGTGAGCCTTTTTATCTCTTTCTGGAGCTTCGAGAAAGAAAAGCCATACCGCGACCAAAATACTAAAGCCTTCGACTATATTTAAGAGTACTGACTGTCTGATCTGACAAAACAACCAGGATTCCGTTGTCTGACAGGATTTTTCTCCTCCTAAAACGGTTTCAACTGCCAGAATTAAGCCAATTAAAACAGTAGTTCCCCCAATGGCAAGCAAAATACGCTTAAAAGAACGCTGTCGTTTTCTATTACCCATAATCACCCTGTTACTGGGAGCAAGAAGTATTATACCTCTAGCAACTATGGTGTAGTCTGCTGATTAACTTCTGTAGCGACAGCATCTTTAACCAGAAAAGAGAGCGACTAAAACTGGGAGATCACTTTTACAATAACCAATAGAGAAATAGATAGCTGGCGATTTGGTTATGTCAACTTTTGCCTCATTAGAGGACTCATTAAAGCATTATTTTGGTCATGATACTTTTCGCCCTGGGCAAAAAAAGATCATTGAAGCGGCATTACAAAATAAAGACTTGCTGACAATTATGCCTACGGGGGGCGGTAAGTCTCTTTGTTTTCAGCTACCAGCTCTATTGAGAAAGGGTCTAACTATTGTAGTTTCGCCGCTGATTGCCTTGATGCAGGATCAGGTAGATGCCTTGCAAGATAATGGGATTAGTGCCACCTATCTTAACAGTACCCTAGAGTATGAAGAAAGGCGATCGCGACAGATAGCAATTCTCAAGAATCAGATCAAGCTACTATATGTTGCTCCTGAAAGGTTGCTCAACGAAAGGTTTAGCTTATTTTTAGATCGGGTCAATCGGGAGGTGGGGATTAGTGCGATCGCCATTGACGAAGCCCATTGTGTTTCAGAGTGGGGACATGATTTTCGTCCAGAATACAGCAGGTTAAAACAGATTCGTCAGCGTTACCCCCAGATTCCCCTCCAAGCACTGACGGCGACGGCGACCAAAAGAGTCAGACAGGATATTATCAATCAGCTTGATTTGCGATCGCCCGATATCCATGTTGCCAGCTTTAATCGCAGTAATATTTACTATGAGATTCAGCCCAAAAACCGCAATATTTATCCCCAGCTTTTAAGAGCAATCAAAGCCGAGTCGGGATCAGGCATTGTTTATTGTCTTAGCCGTAAGAGTGTGACCGATCTTGCCACCAGGCTTCAGTGCGATGGTATAGCTGCTTTACCCTATCACGCTAAATTACCAGTTGAAGAACGCAGCCGTAATCAAACTAGCTTTCTACGAGATGATGTGCAGGTAATCGTGGCAACTATTGCCTTTGGCATGGGGATTAATAAACCCGATGTGCGGTTTGTATTTCACTACGACCTGCCCCGCAGCTTAGAAAGTTTTTATCAGGAATCAGGCAGGGCGGGAAGAGATGGAGAAGCTTCTAAGTCAGTGCTGTTTTTTAGCTTAGGGGACTATAAAAAGGTTGAATTTTTGATTAATCAAAAGTCAGATCTGAATGAACAAAAAATTGCTAAACAGCAGTTGCGACAGGTAATTGATTATGCAGAGAGCAACGACTGTCGCCGTAAAATTATTCTCCGCTACTTTGGTGAGCGACATTCAGGAAACTGTTGTCAATGTGATAATTGTCTTCACCCCAAACCGATTGAAGACTGGACGGTTGAAGCACAAAAATTTCTTTCCTGTGTGGCTCGTTGCCAAGAAAGATTTGGCACAAATCACATTGTTGATGTGCTAATTGGCTCTCGCAAGCAAAAAATCCGTCAATATGGACATCATCTCTTATCTACCTATGGCATTGGCAAAGGGCGGACAGCTGATGAATGGAGAATGTTGGGGCGCAGTTTGGTGCATCAGGGCTTAGTAGGACAAACTACCGATGGCTTTCCTATACTTAAATTAAACAAGCGCAGTTGGGAAATATTTCGTGGACAGCTTAAGGTAGAAATTGCCGTCGATAAATCTCCTGGCAAAACGCCCAAAATATACAATCCTCGCCAAGCAGAAGCAGAATTATTATTTGCCCGACTCCGCAAGCTGCGGAAACAAATCGCTGATTATAATTCCCTTGCCCCCTACATGATTTTTGCCGATTCTAGTCTCAAACTCATGGCACAGTTACGTCCCCAAAACATTACCGAGTTTGCCAACCTCTCGGGAGTCAATGAACACAAGGCACAGCAGTATGGCGATCGCTTTATTGCAGAAATTCTCGAATTTAACCAACAGCACCAGCTACCCGTGAGCCTTCCGTCTAAAAGCCAAATGGCTACCCTACAGCTACATCAACAGGGTATGAGCATCACGGAAATAGCCCAAAAGCGTGGTTTTGCCACCAGAACGATCAATACTCACCTCAGTGAATTACTCGAAATGAATCAGCCTGTAGCTCTCAACAAATTAGTAGCAGCCGACAGACAACAGGCAATTATTGCAGCGATTGAAAAAGTTGGTGATCTTGCTCTCAAACCAGTCAGAGAAACTTTGGGGGAAGACTATAGCTACGAAGAAATCAGTCTTGTCCGTGGCTGGTGGCGCAGTCAGAAAAATTAGGGCGTTGCTGATTTGCACTATAAAACTCAACAGTAATCTGCTCGTCCCAAAGGATACACTCAATGTTACAAGTGCAAGCCGCTTCGCATATAGCTATCAGCTATCAGATCTTTGATTGACTTGCTTAGTTGTCAAAGCTATGATTCCAATTCAGTTTCATTTTCTATGGGCTTGCCCACAACGGCGCAATCGCGCCCCTGTTCCTTTGCTTTATAAAGTGCCTCGTCTGCTATGTCAATTAGTTCTTTGGGTGAAATAGCTTTGTTATAGTACACACTGGCGATACCCATACTGATACTGACATACTTGCTTGCTTTTGATCCTTCATGGGGAATTTGCATTGCCTTGAGTTTAGAGCGAATTCGCTGGGCAACAAGCTTGGCTGTTTCGGGATTGCTGTCTGGTAAGACGACTACAAATTCTTCGCCGCCATAACGAGCTGCTAAATCATTGCCTCGTACCGAATCACTGAGAGCAGAAGCCAGCTTCTGTAAGCAGTTATCTCCTTGTTGATGTCCGTAGGTATCATTGTAAATTTTAAAAAAATCAACGTCGCACAAAATAATAGCTAGGTCTTGATCGTCTCGTTGGCATCTAGACCACTGTTGCTTAATGAACTGATCAAAGAAACGACGATTGGCAATTTTCGTCAGACCATCGGTAAAAGCAATTCTTTTTTGATTCTGATAATAAAATCCTGTCGCTACCAAATTCGCTCCCACAAAAGCTATCAAGGGGGCAATGGTGGGCAGCCAATATCCGGCTAAAAATAGCAAATAACTACTGGTTAAAAGCATTCCCACAGGAATAACTATGCCCAGAACCGTTAGCTTAATTGAAGCAAATGAGTCCTTTTGTAGAAGATTCATCTGTAATAAAACTAGGCTTAACCCACTACCGACAAAAGACCAGCCCAAGATCCAGAGCCATTCTCCTGACTCAGAAATTCCCCCTAGCATTGTTCTTCCATCTATCGCCGTGGAAATTATCTGGCTGGCGATATTGGCATGAACATAAACTCCTGGCATTCTTTGAGACGATTGCGAAAGAGAACTATAGGGAGTATAGAAAAAGTCGTTGAGGCTAGGAGCCGTAGCTCCAATTAAGACGATGTGGTCGCGAAAAATGTCGTCAGCAATTTGGTTCTGCAAAATATCGGTCAAGGAAGTGTGAATGAAGCTTTCTTCTTGTCCGCGATAGTTAATTAAGGTCTGAAAACCCGCTGCATCGGCATTAATATATCCTGCGGAATTACTTTTTAAAGCAGCAAGCTTGGTATCTCCCAACATCTTTTCTGTTGCTTCTGCACCATCTTCTAGAAGAATGCCCTCTTGTTCTAGATACATTAAGGCAGTTAGTGTTCCCAGACTAAAGCCGACATCTCCATCGTCATAGCCAATCAACATTAAAGCTCGTCTTGCTTTGCCATCCGCATCTAAAACAAAGTCTGGCATAGCTACTTGACCAATTTCTTTGAGGATCGGCGATGGCTTTACTTGATCGTTAATTGCTTTTTCAACCCCAATAATATTGGGAGTTGCACGGAAAAAATCCTCTAGTCGTTTTTGCTCTGCTGGTTCTCCCTGTTTAAGATCGCGATAAAGATCCAGACCAATTACCCTTGGCTGCTGCTGTTTAATCTTGCTCAACAACTCTGCCATAACACCATCAGACATGGGCCATTCTCCCAATTCGCTAATGTCTGATTCGCCAATCTCAACCACAACAACACGAGTTTCTTTGGCTTCGCTACTTCGTGTCCGAAACCATTGATCTAAAATAGACCATTCTAAAGTCTGATATATTCCTGTCAGGCTTCCTGCAATTACTAAGCCCGCTACAGAGGGGGCAATTGCCAGAACTCCCCCCAACTTAGTGATTTTTTGTCTTAATTCTGACCAAGCCAAAGATTTTTACCGTGATTGCAAACAGCATTGATCGCTAATTGCTTGGCGATCGATACTAATCTACTCGACAAACTTGGCTTTGGCGACATTCTCTAAACCAACACTAGTTAATAAACCTTCCCAGTTATCAGAAATGTCTTGATCTGTGGGGTTGATACTTTTTAGCTCGGCTAGAGAAGATATAGTCTCGTCCCAAAGACCAGCCTTGCCATAGATAACGGCGCTTTCGAGTAAATCCGCGTGACCCAGTTGGTCAATTAAAGAGTTATCAGTAGCCACTCGCATAATGTCACCTTGAGCAACGGGACTATCTGGTCTTAGCTTGTTGTCACATAACAGACTCAACGACCATTGATATTCCTGGTTAACATCTAAGGCTGGTGCATCATCGGGTATAGTTAAGCTAACAATACCAGCGCGATCGCTAATTGTCATCTTCGTTAGGTAGTCATAATCTTCGTTGGCATCCCTGATGGAAAATAAGGCGGTTTTTGCTGAGGTTTTAGGAATGTAGACTAATAGAGTAGGATGAGATTCCATAGTCAAAGAGCGGCTGCCAACGGGTAATAAAGGAGTAAGGGATAGGCTCTGATCCATTGAATCGGTAGGACATTGATCGCCACGAGAAGCACCACCAACACTTTCTTCTGGTCTGTTTCCTTGGGGTGGTTCAAAAGTTACCTTGTGTCTCTTAGTTGTGTAAATTGATTTATTTTGTGCCGTTGCTACCCTTGAAGTAGTTCCAGCTAGCGATAAGGCTAACAACAAAGCTAAGGATAATGAGATGATCTTCCACGAAAAAAGCGCCCAGAATAAATCTGAACGCTATCTATGATTAGATGATTTTCCGTTAGTCAGTAGGCTGATTAAGCATGGCTGCCGAACAGAACTGCTAAACTAGGTGTCGATAATTACAGAGCATTTGCACCAGCAACAACCTCTGAAAGTTCCTGGGTAATTGCGGCTTGTCTAGCTTTGTTGTAGGACATAGTTAGAGTGGTCATCAAATCTGTGGCATTATCACTGGCGTTATTCATCGCCGTCATTCTTGCTGCAAGTTCACTTGCTGCTGCTTCCTGTAAAGCACGGAGGATTTGATTGTTCAGGTAAAGCGGTAGCAAAGCATCCAAAATTTGCACGGGATCTTGCTCAAAAATTGTGTCTTTGGGATAGGCTTGTACCTCTGAAGTAACGGTATCTCTTTCTACGCCAAACTCCCCACCCTTGCTGGTAAGACGGAAAATCTCATCATCTTGTGCCGTTAAACCTTGAGTGCTTAGAGGAAGCAAGGTCTGTACCACTGGTTTGGAAGCGATCAAAGAGACGAACTTACTATAAATTAGCTCTACTTTGTCTACTTCTTCCGCCAAAAATAGAGACAATAGCTCATCGCCAATATCTGAAGCTTCAGATGCAGTTGGAATCTGTTCTAAACCGACAAAGCTTTTTTCAATCGGCTCGCTGCGGGTTTCGTTACTAAAATATTGAGTCGCTTTTTTACCTACAGTGACGTAGGTATACTCCACTCCTTGAGCCTTGAGTTCTTTGGCTCTGTTTTCTGCACGACGAATGACGTTGGTATTGTAACCGCCGCACAAGCCACGATCGCTACTAACAACTAGCAGCACAACTTTTTTTACTTCCCTTTGCTGAAACAAAGGCAGGTCAACATCTTCAAACTGGAGCTTGCCTTGAATGTTATAAAGCACCTGTGCCAAACTATCGGCAAAAGGACGAGTGGAATTAACCTGCTCTTGAGCGCGGCGCACCTTAGCTGCGGCAACTAGGCGCATTGCTTCCGTAATTTTTTTGGTATTCTTTACTGACGCGATGCGATCGCGAATCGCTTTTAAATTAGGCATATTTTTGAAGGATGAATTATGAGGGATAAAAGATGAGGAATTAGAAACGAAGATTTATTCCTCATCCCTCGTTCCTAGATGCGGCAAACTATGCGCCTTTCTTCCTCATCCCTTGTACTACGCTGCTGCCATGAAGGACTGTTTGAATTCTGTGATTCCTTCTTTGAGCAGATTTTCTGCTTCTTCAGTTAGCTTTTTCTCAGTAGCAATGATTTCGCCATATCTCGCCTTGCTATTACCAAGATATTCTTGTAAACCTGTGGCAAATTCACTTGCTTTATCGACAGGGACATCATCCAAGTAGCCGTTCAAACCAGCGTATACTTTTGCTACCTGCTCGGCAACGGATAGTGGTTCACCTTGAGCCTGCTTGAGAATTTGACGTAAACGCTGACCTCTCGCTAGTTGGTTTTGGGTCGCTGCATCAAGGTCGGAGGCAAATTGAGCAAAAGCTTCTAGTTCAGCAAATTGAGCTAGTTCTAGCTTAAGCTTACCTGCAACCTGTTTCATGGCTTTGGTTTGAGCGGCAGAACCTACACGGGATACGGAAATACCCGCGTTGATTGCCGGACGGAAACCAGCGTTAAACAAGTCAGAAGATAGGAAAATTTGACCGTCAGTAATAGAAATTACGTTAGTAGGAATATACGCTGATACGTCACCTGCTTGAGTTTCAATGATAGGTAAAGCAGTCATGCTACCACCGCCTAATTCATCGCTCAATTTTGCCGCACGCTCTAATAAGCGAGAGTGAAGATAGAATACGTCTCCAGGATATGCTTCACGACCAGGTGGACGGCGCAGCAGGAGGGACATTTGACGATAGGCCTGAGCCTGTTTGGTCAAGTCATCGAAAACGATTAAGGTTGCTTTGCCTTTGTACATAAAGTACTCGGCGATCGCTGCACCAGTATAAGGAGCTAGATACTGAAGCGTAGCGGGGTCGTTGGCGTTAGCTGCTACAACTACGGTGTAGTCCATTGCGCCTTTTTCTTCGAGAGTGCCGACTACTTGAGCTACGGTAGATGCTTTTTGACCGACGGCAACATAAACACAAACAACATCTTCACCCGCTTGGTTAATGATGGTGTCAACAGCTACAGCAGTTTTCCCAGTTTGTCTATCTCCAATAATCAATTCGCGTTGACCGCGACCAACAGGAATCATCGCGTCAATCGCTGTAATACCTGTTTGCATCGGTTCACAAACTGACTTACGGGCAATAATCCCTGGAGCCATGGACTCGATGAGGCGGGTTTCGTCAGTATTGATATCTCCTTTGCCATCGAGGGGCTTGGCTAGGGAATCGACAACTCTACCAATGAGCGCGTCACCGACAGGAATCGAGGCAATTTTACCAGAAGCTTTTACCGTACTGCCCTCTTGGATACCGAAACCGTTACCCATAAGTACAGCACCGACGTTATCTTCTTCTAGGTTAAGAGCGATACCAACTGTACCGTCTTCAAACTCTAACAGTTCTCCCGCCATTGCCTGTTCTAACCCGTAAACACGGGCGATACCATCTCCCACTTGCAGTACAGTACCAACGTTGGTTATCTGTACGTCCTGTTCGTAGGATTGAATCTGCTGCTTAATAATGCTGCTAATTTCGTCTGGTCTAATGCTAACCATAGCTATAAATAATTAGTTGTGATTTACAAAAAATGTTGCTAACGAGCAACCCACAGAGTCGTAACCCTCATTGGGGCAAAATTTTTGTCTTTCAACGACGACTGGGGCATTCGCTTCGTCACCCTAGCGCGTCGGCGCTGTTTTCCTTATAGGGCTAAACAAAAAGCTTCCTATATCTTATTGATTGAGGCTAACGCCAATGCGACGTAGCTGTCCACGAAGACTCGCATCAATTACCTTTGAACCTACTTTGATAATTACGCCACCGATCAGACTGGAGTCAACCTTGGTTTTTAGCTCGACATCACGAGCTTCCACAATCCCTTTGACCTTCTGGACGATGTTGCCTTTCTGCTCGTCAGTCAATGCTTGAGCAGAAGTTACCTCTGCCAATACAGTTTGATTTAGCTTTCTTAAAAGGTTTAAATATTGTTCGGCAATTGATTCCAGAAAAATGATGCGTCTCTTATCCACCAGCAGCATCATGAAGTTAACAAGATAAGGATTGGCATCACCCATCACCTGCTTTAATACCGATTTCTTGTCTTCATTCTGAATAACTGGATTGAGGACAAAATCTTTAAATTCTTGAGACTCTGCTAACAAAGACTCTAAAGCACGAAAGGTTTCGCCGAACTGCTCCGTCAGACTTTCTTGCTGTGCTAGAGACATAAGTGCCTGAGCATAGGGTTCACTGATTTCACTATTTACTAGAGTTCCAGCCATGTTACTATCCTCCGATATTGGCAATACTACGGTCTACTAACTGACGCTGCTTGTCTTCGTTCAATACTTCTCCCATGCGAGATTCCACGCGACTCAATGCCATTTCGACCACCTGTGATTTTAGTTGGGCGATCGCTCTATCCTGTTCGGAGCTAAGATCCGCAGCAGCAGTAGCCTTGAGTCTTTCTACCTCTTTTTGTCCCTTGAGCAGGATCGCCTCTTTAGCTTTTTCGGCATTGCCTTCGGCTTCGGTGCGAATTTTTACCGCGTTAGCCTGAGCATCTTGAAGATTCTTCTGTGCTTCAGCTAGGGCATCTTTTGCTTCTTGAGCCCGAGCTTCAGCTGATTTTATTTCTGCTTCTATTTTGGCGCGTCTTTCGCTGAGGATGTTGCCAACTACCTTTCCTCCGTACACAATTAGGAGTACGAAAATAATTCCTAGGTTAATCAGATTGGTTTCGATGATGTCAAAGTTGAATCCGAAACCACTTTCTGCCCCAGCCTCCGCGTTAAGCAGGAAAAAAGTTCCCATTATCTTTACTTCTTATCCGTACTGTTTAAGGTTAAATTAATTGAATTAAAGCTACAGGCTTTGATATCTAAGCGTTGAGGTTTCAGCCCTTCTTCTACATCTCGCAAAACCAAGAATATCTAGATTAATCTAAATTAATTAGAGCAAAGAATTAGAACTTATTAACTCGTTTAGTTTGGCTTGGATCAATACATGGCGAACGCAATTTTTTATTGTTGCCAGCCGGTACCGATTAGCTCAGACGAATTAGTTGACTAACTCTGCTCCTAATAGCTTTTCTAAAATTTGGTTACTTAGAGTATCTACCTGCTGCTCAAGAGACTTCATCGCCTCCGCTTTCTGAGCTTCAATCTCTTCAGCCGCCTGTTGTTTCTGTGCCGCAACTTCTTGCTGGGCATCTTGAATTTTGCTTGCAGTAGTCTTTTCTGCTTCTGCTTTGGCAGCAGCAATAATGCTTTGAGCTTCACGACGAACGTCGCGTAGCTCATTTTCGTACTGTGCCGCTAGCATTTCCGACTTTTCTTTTAATTCGCGAGCATCTTTAAGACTGTTGCGAACATAGTCAGTGCGACTGTCTATAGCTGCTCCTAAAGGCTTGTAGAGCAATGCATTTAATATTGCCATTAAGACCAAAAATTGCAGTGCCATCAAAGGTAGGGTTGCATTGATATCAAATAAACCCCCTTCAGCGGTTGTTTCGGCGGCTGCTTCGGCGGCTGCTAAGAAAATAGAATAATATGTCATTACTTTTTAACCCTGTTTTTGATCTTTGCATTAGTACCCAGATAGAGATCGGGTAATCTAACCATCAAGGTTCTTTGGCTCTAAATTTGTGATTTAAATGCCCGAATTTGACCAATTTTTAATCACTAATTCGGGCAACAAAATTCTCTTAGGAGAAAGGATTAGCGAATAACAATACGAGGGATACTACCAAACCATAGATAGTTAATGCTTCCATAAACGCCAAACTAAGCAATAGAGTACCGCGAATTTTACCTTCAGCTTCAGGCTGACGAGCAATACCTTCTACAGCTTGTCCAGCAGCATTACCTTGACCAATTCCAGGACCGATTGCCCCTAGACCAACAGCAAGAGCAGCAGCGACAACGGAAGCAGCAGCGACGATAGGTTCCATGTTTTTTTCCTTTAAACTAATGTGAATGATTAATGATTGAAACGATCGGCTTTGATGGCGATTAGGCTTGTGCCTAACCTAGAGATCGCAAACGTAAAAGATTACGATCTATTGGGTGACGACCGACCCAAGAATCGAACACAAATAAACTAAACCTACTAGGTTATTCATGGTGTTCTTCTAACGCCTCGCCAATATAGGCAGCAGCGAGAGTTGCAAAAATAAGTGCTTGAATTGCGCTTAAAAATAATCCCAAAACCATCAATGGCAGAGGTACAAAAAGAGGCACAAGTAGTACTAATACAGCCACTACTAGTTCATCTGCTAAGATGTTTCCGAACAACCGGAAGCTCAGGGACAAAGGTTTCGTAAAATCTTCTAAAACCTTAAATGGTGCAAGAATTGGCGTTGGTTCTAGATATCCT
>JBCCNG010000031.1:0-15149 GCA_039025955.1 Cyanobacteria bacterium P01_C01_bin.72
CGCCTTCGCTGCCCTCTCCGCCTTCGCTGCCCTCTCCGCCTTCACCGCCTTCGCCGCCTTCGCTGCCTTCGCCGCCTTCGCTGCCTTCACCGCCTTCGCTGCCTTGGGCAATTATCAATAAGTCAGCTGTTGTTGAGGCAGTAATTTCATCAATATCATAAGTATCGGCTGAAACAGCTTGCGTTCCTACAGTCGTTGCGAAACCTAAAGCTAAAAATAATTCAATAGTTTTAATATGAGCGGACATAATAGTAGTTTGATTGATATTAGTTGTAATTAACTTGAATCTAGTACTTTACTAGTAACTAAAATATAAGTCAATAACTTAGGGAATTAGTAACTTGTCTCCTTTTAGAAACAGTGCCTCGTTTTCTAACGTAATGCTCAAGATTTAAGTAACTCCCTAGCTTACGCTCGATGCTTTAGTAAAAACTAGCGATTGTCCATGCATTGTTTATCACAGATTTATGAACCGAATTGATAATGTTTTTTGACGGCACTCTTAATCTGCCAAACACAGGACATCCCCGCAGGAAAAGTAACTAGATCCCCTTTTCCCATAACTACGGGTTCACCACCATCGGGAGTTACCACCACATCTCCTGTTAAAAAATAGCAGGTTTCAGCTTCATCATAAGTCCAGGGAAACTCTGATATTTCTTTCGTCCAAATCGACCAGTTAAACACATCAAGTTTGTCTAATTGTTCTCTATTCGGTTGAGATATGACCAAAATTGCTGTGGTTGGAGAAGTCATGGTTTTTCAGCGGTAGATGATACTAAAATTATTATTAAGACATAGCATAAGATTATATTCGAGTATTGCCGAAGACAGTCAAAGGCTTGAGTATGAATCGGGCAACCCTTGTTATACTGAGCATCATCTTTAAAATTTAACAACCCTATTAAGCTAAAATATGCAGCCTACCGACCAAAGTAAGTTTACTGAACAAGCATGGGATGCGATTGTCAAGTCGCAAGAAGTTGCCAAATCATTTCAGAATCAGAACTTAGAGGTAGAGCATTTAGTTTTAGCGGCGATCGCCCAGGAAGGATTAGCGATCGCTATTTTGGATAAGGCAAACATTGACCCTCTCAGGCTACAGCAGCAGCTAGAAATGTTTACTAAGCGTCAGCCGCGTATTGGTTCGGCTCAACTATATTTGGGTCCAAGTTTGGATCGGATGTTGGATCGTGCAGAAGACTGTCGTGTTGCTTGGGATGATAGTTTTATTTCGGTCGAGCATGTCTTGATGGGGTTTGCCGAGGATGCTCGGATCGGCAAGAAGTCTCTCCGCAGCTTTGGTGTTGATGCTCAGAGTTTGGAGGCAGCGATCAAGTCGATTCGGGGTTCACAGAAAGTTACTAAGCAGAATCAAGAAGAGCAGTATCAGGCTCTCGAAAAGTACGGACGTGATTTAACCGAACAGGCTAAGGCTGGTAAATTAGACCCTGTGATTGGTCGAGATGAAGAAGTAAGACGAGTAATTCAGGTACTTTCCCGCCGCCAGAAAAATAATCCTGTCTTAATCGGGGAGCCTGGAGTAGGTAAAACAGCGATCGCCGAAGGCTTGGCACAGCGGATTATTAATGGTGATGTGCCAGAATCTCTTAAGGAGCGGCAGTTGATTTCCCTCGATATGGGTAGTTTAATTGCCGGGGCAAAATATCGTGGGGAGTTTGAAGAACGACTGCGAACGGTATTAAAAGAGGTCACAGAGTCTAGCGGACAAATCGTCTTGTTTATTGATGAGGTGCATACCGTGGTTGGTGCAGGGGCAAAAGAAGGCTCTGGCTCAATGGATGCGGGTAATTTACTCAAGCCTATGTTAGCCAGAGGAGAGTTACGCTGTATTGGCGCGACTACCCTAGACGAATATCGCAAGAATATCGAAAAAGATCCCGCTTTAGAAAGACGTTTTCAGCAGGTATACGTTAAGCAGCCGTCGGTAGAAGATACCATCTCGATTCTAAGGGGACTCAAGGAAAGATACGAAGTACACCATGGCGTAACCATTACCGATTCAGCACTAGTAGCAGCCGCAACCCTATCACAACGTTACATTACAGATCGCTTCCTCCCCGATAAGGCGATCGACTTAATTGACGAAGCGGCGGCAAAATTAAAAATGGAGATTACTTCTAAACCCAGCGAACTAGAAGACATTGATCGCCGTATCATGCAGCTAGAAATGGAAAAGGTTTCTCTGAGTGGCGAAAATCAGCGCCCAGGGGCAAACAGCTTTGATAGAGCATCTAAAGAACGCCTCGGTAAAATTACGGCAGAAATTGACGCTTTAAAAGGTAAACAGTCTGGTTTAACCGCTCAGTGGCAGTCGGAAAAAGGTCTACTAGATGAAATAAATGCTCTCAAAGAAGAAGAAGAGAAAACCCGCCTAGAGTTAGATAAAGCGGAACGCGCTTTTGATCATGAAAAAGCAGCACAGCTCAAGTATGGCAGGCTAGAAACCTTACAGCGGGATTTAGAAGCCAAGGAAACCAAGCTAATTGATCTGCAATCAGAAGAAACCACTTTACTGAGAGAGCAGGTATCAGAATCGGACATTGCGGAAATTGTTGCCAACTGGACAGGGGTACCGATTAATCGCCTCCTCGAATCAGAAAAACAAAAGCTACTCCAGTTAGAAGGACACCTTCATCAGCGAGTCATTGGTCAACAAGAGCCTGTAGCCGCTGTAGCTGCCGCAATTCGGATGGCACGAGCGGGAATGAGTGATCCTAGTCGTCCTATTGGTTCGTTCCTGTTTATGGGGCCTACAGGGGTGGGTAAGACGGAACTAGCCAGAGCCTTGGCGGCATTTTTGTTCGACAGCGAAGATGCGATGGTGCGGATTGATATGTCCGAGTATATGGAGAAACATGCCGTATCTCGTTTAGTTGGTGCGCCTCCTGGATATATTGGCTTTGAGGAAGGAGGACAGTTAACCGAAGCTGTGCGCCGTCGTCCCTATTGTGTTGTTCTGCTAGACGAGGTAGAAAAAGCCCATAAGGATGTATTTAATATCCTGCTTCAGGTACTTGATGACGGCAGAATTACCGATTCTCAGGGACGAGTAGTAGACTTTCGCAACGCCATTATTGTCATGACTAGCAATATTGGTAGCGAACACATCCTTAATGTCAAAGGCGATGAAGAAGATTATCAAAAGATTCAAAATCAGGTAACTCAGGCTCTTCGAGGTCACTTCCGTCCTGAGTTTCTTAATCGTATCGACGATCTAATTATCTTCCAGGGCTTGAGAAAATCAGAACTGAAAGAAATTGTTACGATCCAAATTAAAGGCATCGAGCGCCTCTTGAAAGCGCAGAAAATCGGTATTGAACTAACTCCTGCGGCTCAAGATCGGATTGTGACTATCGGCTATGACCCCGCTTACGGTGCCCGTCCGCTTAAACGAGCAATTAGAAGGGAATTGCAGAACCCGATCGCGACGCTGATTCTGGACGGTACTTTTACTGCGGGAGACAAAATTATTGTCGATTGCGTCGCTGAAAAATTGGTGTTTAATCACGAAGCTACTGCTCAACCTGTGGAACTAGAAACTACAAAATCTCTTGAACCATTGAAGCTCGAAACAGTCAAAAAGAGTAAGCAAAAATCAACGGAGGAGCAAAAAACATCGACACCCAAATCTGAGGAAAAACCAGAAGTAGTCTCTTCGGAAACTTAGTTCGTAGTTTTTACTAAGAACTAAAAACTACGAACGATTCAGTAAGGGAGCGGCGGAGAGTAGCTTTTTAGTGTAGGAATGTTCTGGCTGAGTAAAGATTTTTGCCGTTGTTCCAATTTCCACAATCTGACCTGAATTCATGACGGCAATGCGATCGCAAAAGAATCTCGCAACCCAAAGATCATGGGTAATAAACAAATAGGTGAGGTCAAATTCTGCTTTTAAAGCCAGCATAAGCTCCAGTACCTGAGTTTGTACGGTGGCATCCAGCATACTTACAGGCTCATCGCAGATTACTAGCTTGGGCTTGGTAATTAAAGCTCTGGCGATCGCCACTCGCTGCTGTTGTCCCCCCGATAATTGATGGGGATAGCGGCGGGAATATTCCTCGGCGGGAGTTAAGCCGACTTTCTCTAGCATGGTTGCCACCTGCTGCTTTGCATCTGGGAAAGTAGCTAGTTTATGGATCAACAAAGGATCGGCGATACTTTGCTCGACAGTCATTAAGGGATTAAGACAGGCGTGAGGGTCTTGAAAAATCATCTGTAGCTGACGGCGCTGACTCCGCATTGCCTGAGCATCCAAAGTGGTTAAATCCTGTCCCAGAAACTCCACCTTGCCCCCAGTGGGCTTAAGTAGCTGCAAGATTGTCCGCGAGAGAGTACTTTTGCCGCAGCCAGATTCCCCTACTAGCCCCAAAATTTCTCCAGGATGTAAATCAAAGCTAACGTCGTCAACGGCTTTAATCTGGGCTGCCTGTTGGGACGAAAATATTTGCTGAATCAAGTTTGCCTCTAGAGTGAAATACTGCTTGAGATGAGAAACCTGTAAAATCGGCTGGGCTGTCGCGGTAGCTTGAGGCTCATTGTCTGCTGCCTGTAGCAATAAAGCGGCGTTTAATAGCGACTTCGTATATTCGTGCTGGGGATGAGCAAAAATAGTCTTAACATCCCCTGTTTCTACTATTTTACCCTGATACATCACCGCCAGGCGATCGCAATATTCTCCGACCATCGCTAAGTCGTGGGAGATTAAGATCAAGCCCAGATCGCGTTCACTACAAAGCCGTGTCAGTTCCTCAAGAATTTCCGCCGAAACCGTTACGTCAAGGCTAGTTGTGGGTTCATCTGCCACAATAAGTTTCGGATTGAGCAGCAGGGCTAGGGCGATCGCTACTCGCTGACGCATACCGCCACTAAACTCATGGGGATACTGTCCCCAACGGTTGCCAGGGATCTTAACTGTCTCCAAAGTCTCTAATGCTAGCTGCTTGGCGGCAGACTTAGATAACTCAGGCTGATGAGCTTTAATCGTTTCCAAACAATGAGCGCCAATCGTCATTAAGGGATTTAACCGCGTCATTGGGTCTTGAAACACCAAAGCGACAACTTCCCCCCTAAACTGGCGTAATTCGGCTTGATCTAGCTCAAAAACTGATTTAGCGGCAAAAATAGTTGTACCCAATACCTGACTGCCTTCTGGTAGCAGGCGCATGATTGCCCGCCCTAAAGTTGATTTGCCACAGCCTGACTCCCCAACCAAACCTAATTTTTCTCCAGGCTTGAGCTGCAAAGAAACATCATCTACTGCCCACAATAAATCCCCTGATGCTGAGGGAGGATAGGCTACTCGAAGATGATTGACTGACAATAAAGCTTGAGTCATGGTCTGAGTCATAGTTAATACTTGGCGCTAGGAGGAAAATCAGCTGATCGCATTGTAATCAGTGATTAATTCAATTGGCTAACGACTACCCGAAAACAACCTGACGCATCAAAATTAATGAGGCGAAAAAAGCTACAATTACGTAAATACCCGTAATTAATTTGCCAGTATCTTCATCTTCACCTCTAGCCAAATTTTTGTAGTGGACATCTCCGTAAATAATTCCGTAACCTTCGATTCGATAGACTCAGCTTTGTCAGATATAAAAGCAGGTCGCTCTATCGTTGTTGTTGATGATGAAAACCGCGAAAATGAGGGAGACTTGATCTGCGCCGCTCAGTTTGCAACTCCCAGCATGATCAACTTTATGGCAGTTGAAGCCAGAGGGCTAATTTGTTTGGCAATGACGGGCGATCGCCTTGATGCTTTGGACTTGCCTTTGATGGTGAGCAAGAACACAGATAGAAATCAGACTGCCTTTACCGTAAGTATTGATGCTTCTCCTAAGCTGGGAGTTTCGACCGGTATTTCTGCGGAGGATCGTGCGAAGACAATCCAGGTGGCAATCAATCCCGCTAGCGTTCCTGAAGATCTGGTACGCCCAGGACATATTTTTCCCCTCAGAGCCAGAACTGGCGGGGTCTTAAAACGGGCAGGACATACGGAAGCAGGGGTAGACGTGGCAAGGCTGGCAGGACTATATCCAGCAGGAGTAATTTGCGAGATTCAAAATCCCGACGGTTCGATGGCGCGACTGCCTCAGTTGGTTGAGTATGCTCAAAAGCACGACCTGAAATTGATTAGCATTGCCGATCTGATTAGCTATCGTCTCCAGCACGATCGCTTTGTTTATCGTGAGACTGTTTGTAAATTTCCCAGTAAGTTTGGTGATTTCCAGATTTATGCCTATCGTAATGCTTTGGATAATACGGAACATTTGGCGATCGTCAAAGGAGATCTTCAGAAACTAGCAGACAATCCCGCTATGGTACGTATGCACTCTGAATGTCTCACGGGAGACTCTCTTGGTTCGATGCGCTGTGACTGTCAGATGCAGCTTCAGGCAGCTTTAAAAATGATTGAGGCTCATGGTCTGGGGGTTGTAGTCTATCTCCGACAAGAAGGCAGAGGTATTGGTTTAGTTAATAAGCTCAAGGCATATACTCTCCAAGATATGGGCTTAGATACGGTGGAAGCAAACGAACGTTTGGGATTCCCCGCTGACTTACGCGATTATGGCATGGGAGCGCAAATTCTTAATGATTTAGGCGTTAAACAAATACGTCTGATTACCAACAATCCTCGCAAAATTGCTGGTTTAAAAGGCTATGGTCTAGAAATAGTTGCTCGTCTACCTTTGTTAATTGAGGCGACAGACTATAATTCGATGTATCTAGCAACTAAGGCGAAAAAGCTAGGTCATCTCCTATTACAGACTTATCTAGTTACCGTTGCTATTGGTTGGAAATCTGGGATAATCTCCCCCGAGACACAGTATGACAAGCTAGATAAAATTCGCTATCTAGCCCAGGAGCAGAATTTTATCCTCCAGGAAGAAGCACGACCGATTGCGATCGCTTTGTTTACGGATTCTCATCTGATATTTCATTTGGGTTTTGATCAGCCAAATTTAGCCAGTGCAAACTGGTATCAAGACTCAAAACACCCTTATTTAGAAGGGGTATTAGCAACTCTCGACCGTTTAGCAGATTGGCAGGATATTAGCCGTTTGGAGTTTTTGATTGCTCCAGGAGATGATCCGATGTCTAGTCTTCAAGTGAAACTTGATCGGCGTCAATATTCTTTGCAGCAAAAGCCTTCTCAACTGGCGAATAGAATCGAAAACCAGGTTATTTATAGTCTAATTGCAGATAATAATTGATTTGGCAGTTGATAAGGATTATTATTTGGAGCAATTACCCACGAAGACGATAAATTTCCATGATTTTTGACACTTTGGAGCAAGACAGTCACCAGGACTATCTTGAATATTTTACTTTCAACTCTGGTGAACTGATTACTCTCCAAGCTGATTACTACTGGCTGTTGCAGCGCGGCATAGTGAAAACATCTACCTGGACAGAAACAGGAACGCCGATTACTCTTGGATACTGGAGTGTCAATGATTTAATCGGACAGCCTTTGTTTCTTCTTTCCCCCTATCGAGTAGAATGTTTGACCGAGGTAACGGCAGGTCGGATTCCGATGGCAAAAACCAACAGAATCATCAACTTTGTTCAGCATCAAATTAGGCAAACTGAAGAAGTATTATATATTTTGCACTCAGACAAAATTTATCAGCGTTTACGCCAAATCCTTCTCTGGCTCAGTGGTAAATTTGGTCAAGAAACTCGACATGGCAAGTTGATTCAACTACGTCTGACTCATCAAGATTTAGCCGAACTTGTTGGTGCAACCAGAGTAACCGTCACCAAGACCATCAATCAGTTAGAACAAGAGGGTTTTTTGAGCCGTCCTCAACGCAACACGATTGTAATATCGCAATCAAGTCAGACGGATTAATTAGCTAGTCTGGTCTGCCAAAATCCATATTCTGTTAACATTAGCTACGGAGATTACTGTCTTATCATCCTATGGTTTCTTCTCTCGTCAGAATTCAAAACAGCGCGGCAAATTCCCAGCAACTATTAATTAACCCCAGTGAGGAGATTTCCGTCCAAGGTCGGCTGACTATTCCAGGAGACAAGTCGATTTCCCATCGCGCCCTGATGCTCGGAGCGATCGCCGAAGGAGAAACAACGATCAAAGGGTTACTTTTAGGAGAAGATCCCCGCAGTACCGCCGCCTGTTTTCGCGCTATGGGAGCGCAGATCTCGGAATTGAATTCGCAGCAAGTTACGGTTACGGGAGTTGGACTAGGTAATCTACGAGAGCCAAAAGATGTTCTCGATGCGGGAAATTCGGGTACAACCATGCGCCTGATGTTGGGGCTACTGGCTTCTCATCCTGAGTGCCTGTTCCTGGTCACAGGAGATAATTCACTGCGCTCTCGCCCCATGTCCAGAGTGGTCAAGCCCTTAACTCAAATGGGAGCGACAATCTGGGGTCGTCAGGGGAACTCTCTTGCTCCCTTGGCAGTGCGGGGACAACAGTTGCAACCCACTCACTATCATTCGCCGATTGCTTCGGCTCAGGTCAAGTCCTGTGTCCTGCTAGCGGGACTGATGGTAGACGGCAAAACTACCGTCACCGAACCCGCTTTGTCCCGCGACCACAGTGAAAGGATGCTTCAGGCGTTTGGCGCTACTATAGCCAGAGATTTTGCTACCCACAGCGTCACCCTCACTGGAAGACCAACCCTACGAGGACAAGAGATAGTTGTACCTGGGGATATAAGTTCCGCTGCTTTTTGGCTGGTGGCGGGGGCAATTATCCCTGGCTCTAATTTACTAATTGAGAATGTGGGGGTGAATCCGACGCGGACGGGTATTTTAGAAGCTTTGGAGATGATGGAGGCTGACATTACCCGAGAGAACGAGCGCATCGTCACAGGTGAGCCAGTAGCGGACTTAAGAGTTAAGCATAGCCAACTCCAAGCCTGTGAGCTGGCAGGGGATTTGATTCCTCGTTTAATTGATGAAATACCGATCTTGGCAGTGGCAGCAGCGTTTGCCGAAGGCACAACAATCATCAAGGATGCAGCGGAGTTAAGAGTCAAAGAAAGCGATCGCCTGGCGGTAATGGCGACAGAATTGGGCAAAATGGGAGCAAAAATTAAGGAACTAGCCGATGGTTTAGAAATTACTGGGGGCTACCCACTGCAAGGAGCAGAGGTGGATAGCTTTACCGATCATCGGATTGCTATGAGTTTGGCGATCGCTGCTTTAACTGCCCAAGGTAAAACGACGATCCATCGTGCAGAAGCTGCATCCATTTCTTACCCCAATTTTGTCCCCACCCTAACCGCAATTTTGCCTCAGTAGTGGCGCGGAGAATGAGGGATGAAGCAGAAGTGATGAAAGCTGACAAAATAAAACAATATCTATTCTTGATTTGATCATGTTCTAACCCTTATAAGTAAGGCTATAAAAGCTAGACAGAGAGTAATCTTATGGGAAAAATTATTAAAATTGGCAAATTTACTTTAATTATCTTAACCTTAGATTGCTGCCACTTTATGCTCTACTGGTAGAGGTGCAACCGTAGCTTTGAGTGAAGTAGCGGGGAGTTTAATTGGTGTACTTTTGTTAAGCTGCTTTTGAGGAGCGGTATGGGGGACTTCCGTACGACAGTGGCTACAACGCCAGAAACTACGACGGCTACTGATGTGTAGGAGCATTGATCTAGAGCAACAGGGGCATGTGCTATCGACATTCATAATGGTTTACCTTAATTTGTTTAAACAAAAACGATTTAAAACTTAACTTCTTTCTATATCTCTAATATAAATAAGATTTTTTGTGGGTGAGGGAATTGTCAAAGTACGCAACATTTTTGTCAAGAAACCTTAAAGTATGCGCACCAGTACTGGCAGTTTTCAGAGATAAATGTTAAACAAATCTAGAATGTAACTGGGATTTTAGGATAGTCTATTATCTATGTTGCCCCGAGTACCCAGAATTATCTGTATTGGGGATAACTTAATTTGGATTATTTAGCGGAAACTCGGAAAATAATTACGGTGCTGTTGGCGTGACGGGCGATCGCTTCAGGAATATTGCCCTTAACTGCGTTTTGCAGCAGCCCCTCATTGCTGGCGCCTAATACTACCAAGCCGTATTTTTTCTGTTTAGTTAGCTCAATAATGGCTTGGGCAACAGAATATTCAGAGATTAGCAAAGGAATAATGGGACAGCTCATCTTGTCTTGTAGTAGCTTCACCGCTTGGCGGAAATCAGCGGTATACTTTCGCTCTTGGTTGGGGGGAGATACCTGACAAAGCTGAATTTTGGGGGGGATTTGATTCAAACCAGCCAAAGCAGGCAATAGGGTAAGCAGCTTGTTAATGCGATCGCCTCCAGTTGTGGGAATCAGCCACTTATGACGTAGGCGAAGCTGACGGGGAAAAGCATGGGGGGCAGTTCCCAGCTTGACCAGCAGCAGATCACAGGGAGCTTGCTGAATTAAAGTATCCACCACGTTGCCAAATATAGTTTCCAGACCCTTGCTCTTTCCCTTCCAGCCCATAAGTAATAGGTCTATATGCTCTCGGGTAATCGTTTCGAGAATAGCCTCGCTAATATCTGTCGCCACCCTAATCTGTGTGTGCAGCGGAATACCTGCCGCCTGTCCCCAGGCTTCGAGCTGAGACATCATCTGGCGCTCTGGCTGAGTTTCTACTACCGCCTGAGCAGGGTATACATGCTGGGGAACAGCAATCACTCGCAGGCATTCGATTTCATACTGATGATATCTGGCGATCGCCACAGAAATTTCCCACAGCGTTTCTATGTGTTCTGGGTTTGCCAGAGGTAGCAAAATGCGTCCCTTTCCTGTAGCGGGGGAACGGCTTTGATAAACCACATAGGAAGGTTCGAGGTGGGCTTGGGGCTGATGCTCGTAGTTTAACTGCTTGGCTTCTGCTTTAATGATGTCACTGCGGGTAATAATTCCGAGCAGCTTACAGCCTTCAGTGACAGGTAAACGAGATAGCTGATAGCGGTTGAGTAGATACAAAACATCCGCCAGAGAGGTTTCAGGACAGACAGAGATCGGTTGAGTCGTCATAATATCCCGCAGTACCCCAGAGCTGGTTTGGCTCAGATCTTGAGGAATATCTGATTGAGTAACAATACCCACTAGCTTCCCTTCTTCTACCACAGGAAAACCACGGTGGTGGGAACGAGACATTGCCAGCACCAGTTCGGAGAGAGAAAGATTGCTCGGCAAGGTTTCCACCTTAGGTTGCATCACGTCATTTGCCGTCAAATCCGCCATAAAATCATGAGAGGTATTTTCTGTCTTTAGCTCAATACCGCTTACCTCTAGCAGATGCTCGTATAAAGAACCCTCAGATACACTTTCAGCGACGATATATGCCACGGCACAGGTGATCATCAGCGGCAGTACCAGGTTAAAATCCGCCGTCATTTCAAAGACGATAATAATTGCCGTCACGGGAACTCTAACCACCGAGGTAAAAAATGCCCCCATGCCTGCCAGGGCAAAAGTATAGGGAGATTCCGAACTAATTAAAGCCACCTCTGCCAAACCAACCAAATATCCTAAAGCAGAACCCAATACTAATGCGGGAGCAAATAACCCCCCTGGCGCACCAGAACTATATGCCAAAATAGTCAGGCAGAATTGAGCGACAAATACTAGAGCAGTAGTCTGCCAGTTAAACTGTCCTGCAATTAATAATTCCCTCAAGCCCGCATTATCCTGAAAAAAAGGCGGTAGCCAAGCCACGACTGTACCTGATATCAATCCTGCCAAACCAATCCGCAACGGCATAATCAAGGGCAGGCTACGACCAAATTTCATGCCACGAATAATCGCCCGATTGAAAATACCCCCTAATACTCCCGCCAAAACTCCTAGCAGCAGATAAAAAGGAATTTCAGGAACAGCAAAACTACCTTTACGTGCTGAGTCAATTACCGCCAGAGGAACGTTAAGATCCGTTGAGCCAAAAATACGGGAGACAACTGCCCCTGTAAAAGAAGCAGCGATCGCTGTTTCCAGAGTTAAGCCCGAAATATCGCGCATCAATTCTTCGACGACAAACAAAACCCCCGCAATGGGGGTATTAAAGCTTGCGGCTAAACCTGCGGCTGCTCCTGCGGCAATCATCTGCCGACGATTGGTGGGAGAATTGGGAATCCAGCGACTCACTTGCGCTCCCAGAGCTGCGCCAATGTGAACTGTTGGTCCTCGACGACCCAGAGTGAATCCCGCCCCCACAACCAAGATCGTGGCGCAAGTTTTTACTAGGGCAGTACGCAAATTCAAAACTACGGGATACTTTGCCAAAGCCGCCTTTACCTGGGGAATACCACCTCCTGCCGCCGAAAGAGCTAAAAGCTGGATAATTCCGCCTGCTAACGTACCTAAAATCAGACCCATCAAGGGCAAAACAATTTTCGCTCCCGCAATGTTAGCAATGTGTACCCGCCAGCCTCCTAGCCAGCCAATACCCTGTTTGAGCATGACCGCCGTTAGAGCAGAAAACAAACCAATTAAACAGGCTTCTATCAGTGCATAGCGAGTATCCAGAGAACTATTTGCTAACCATGAAGATTTTTGCACCTTAGCCAGCAGTTTTTTCATTCTCCCCAGGCAATGTTTCGATTTGCAAATACAATTTACATCCTAAACTGCTTAGGTGGTCGTGGGTAGCAATTCGCTGCTGAAATTTAATCGTTGATCTTGCTGATTTTTCGGTGCAGTGAATCAGAGGCGATTTAAAAACTGGCTCAACAGGCGATCGCGAAATTAATTTCTGGTTAAACTTAACTATAGTTAACAAATAGTCTAGATATTCTATGGGCAATAAAAAGCGCTCACTAATCATCTTGTAAGAATCGACCCAGAAAATTTTAGAATAGAAAAAAGATTATAAGACTATTTGCATAGTATTCATTAATCTCTGATGATAAATAAAAATAATAATATATTAAATACCAGTGTCTTGGATTACACTAAAGACGACTAAAGCTCGCTGGGAGGCTGAGTTGATGCAGCAAATACTGAGTGCCTATGATATTCCCTGTCGCGTGCTGAATATTGGCGCAGGAATATACTGTGGTGAAGGCAGCCAGGCAGCACTCCAGGTGAGAACTAAGGATCAATGGACAGCCTTGCTACTGTTAAGCCCTCCTGAAGATAGTCAAGAAATAAGTTAAAGCCCTATTAAAAAACCCAGATAAGTATGTCTTCTTTGTTTGATTGGTTCGCCAATATTAGAAAAACTGAAGCCCCCCTAGCCAAGCGGCAAGAACGAGAAATTGCTGATGGTTTATGGACAAAATGCAAAGCCTGTAGTTCTGTAGCCTACACTAAGGATCTTGAGGCGAATCAGCTAGTGTGTCCTGAATGTGGTTATCACAATCGAGTGGGCAGCAGCGAGAGAATTAAACAGCTCATTGATGCCAATACCTGGAAGCCTTTGGATGAGAACATTCAGCCTGTAGATCCCCTCGGATTTCGCGATCGCAAAGACTATTCAGCCAGACTACAAGACTATCAGGCAAAAACTGGCTTAACCGATGCGGTACAAACAGGAACAGGTTTAGTTGATGGCTTACCCGTGGCTCTGGGGGTGATGGACTTTAGCTTTATGGGGGGCAGCATGGGTTCAGTCGTGGGGGAGAAGCTGTGTCGTCTGATCGAACACGCTACCTCAGAGCAGTTTCCTGTGGTCATTGTCTGTTCTTCTGGTGGGGCGAGGATGCAGGAAGGTCTTTTTAGCCTGATGCAGATGGCAAAAATTTCTGGCGCGCTTCAACGTCATCAAACAGCCAAACTGCTTTATATTCCCATTTTGGCTCATCCAACTATGGGTGGAGTAACGGCCAGCTTTGCTATGTTGGGGGATGTGATTCTTGCTGAACCGAAAGCAACTATTGGTTTTGCCGGTAGACGGGTGATTGAGCAGACTTTGAGAGAGAAATTACCAGATGGTTTCCAAACTTCTGAATATCTCTTGGAACATGGTTTTGTCGATTCGATCGTGCCCAGAACGATTCTCAAACGAACTTTGGCTCAATTGATTAGTCTGCACCAGCCTTTCTATCCGCTGATGTCTTCTCTAGTAGAAAAAAATGGTCACCATTCAATAGCACCACAAGCATAGTCTCAGTCGTTAATAGTCAGCAGTCAACGACTCTATTTGCCGCCGATATCGAAATAATTCACCATCAATAATTCACAATTACAGTCTAAGAGTCTTCAGTAATGTCAACTCTCCGAAAACAGCAGTTATTGGGTCTTTTACCTTTAATAGTTGCGACAACTCTCTATCTGCCTTTCTATCCAGCGATCGCTAATTCTATGCCTCTAACCCAAGCGGAAATTGACCAGAAAATCCAAGCTATTCCTCAATGGCAGCAGTCGGAACAAACCCTTACTCGTACATTCAAGTTTAAAAATTTCGTTGAGGCGATCGCTTTTGTTGATCAGCTAGTTGAACCATCCGAAGCCGCAGCACATCATCCTGATCTGGCTATTTCTTATAACAAAGTCACGGTTTCCCTAACGACTCATGATGCAGGAGGATTAACGGAAAAAGACTTTTCTCTAGCTCAAACTATATCGGAGTTGGCAAAGTAAAAACTCCTCAACTAGCAGGGTTATTATATTTGTTGCATTGTGGATTTTATAGGAAATATTGCTAAATCAAGGTATGATTTTTCTGCTTTTGCTTTATGACTAGTATTCAAAAAGCTGATAGCTATGATTAGACTTTATTAATACTCTAAACTTTACTGTTTCATTTCCCTGCTCCCTTTTTTATGCAGCAGTTTGCTCTTTTTTATTTTCAATTTACTTCCCTGTTTCCCAGGGCAATATTTTCTAGCCTCTGTGCTATTTGTCTCTTCAGCAAACCAGTCTTCGCCGACAGGATCGTCAAAGAAGCCGAAATCTATAAAATACGCAATCAGGTAGATATTAATTACGGTCAAGCGCCAGACTGGAATCCAGCCTTACTAGGGGATGTCATCATTCCCGAAGATTCTGTTCGCACTGGTGCTAATTCCCGCGCCGATATTCTGTTTAACGAAGGTACGTTGGTGAGAACGGGAGCGGGAACGATTTTTCGTTTCCCCCCTGGTAAACGTAGCTTTGAACTAACTAGCGGTGCGGCTTTGATTATGATTCGCCCCGAACA